>CAZEQG010000175.1:0-6451 GCA_964514295.1 uncultured Alphaproteobacteria bacterium | reverse complement strand
AGGCGGCGCGGCGTCATGGCCGGGCGCTGCCGGCGGCCGAGGAGCCCGGGCTGCCGCCGGAAGCCGAATATCTGTGGCGCTGGTTCCTCGACCTGCATGGCGCGCGCGCCAGCAGCGGCTTCGGCCCGCAGCCGCTGAGCTATGGCGAGATCGCCGCCTATGCGGCGCTGCACGGGCTGGCGCCGACCCCCTGGGAGGTCGGCGTGCTGCGCGACCTCGACCGCGAATACCTGAAGCACGCCGCCGAGCAGGCGGCGCGGGAGACATTGCGATGACCGGCATCCTGTTCGCCGACGCCCGCTCGGCCTTCGCGGCCGACACCTGGCGGTCGGCCCTGTCCGCCACCTCGGTGGCGTTGCGGCAGCTTGAAGCCGACTGGCGGCGGCTGGCGCTGGAGGAATCGCGTGCCGGCCACCGCCTGGCCGGCGAGGTTGGCATGCTCGGCCGCGTCGAGCGCGCACTGGGCAGTCTCGGCGGCGGCTACCAGCGGGCGGCCCGGCAGCGGGACCTGCTGTGGAGCGGCGGCCGCGATGGCGTGGCGCTGAGGGCGATCGGCGAACAGGAAGCCGGCGTGGCGCGCATCGGCAACGCCTATGGTGCGGCGGCACTTCTGGCCGAGCGCTTCGGCGAGCGCTCGGCGCGCAGCATCGAAGGTGGTGTCGGGCGGATTGCGGAAGCCGGCCTGCGCACCCTGTTCGGCGGCATGGAGCGCCGTCGCGACAGCTACTGGAAGGGTTTCGAGAGTGTCGGCAAGGCAAGCTTCGCCCGCCTGGCGGAGAGCGCGATCATCCGTCCGATCCTGCAGCCGGTGCTGGCAGGAATCCAGCTCGGCGGCGGCGCCGGCATGATCGGGGCAGGCGGTGCTGCGGTTCTGCCGGGCCTTGCGGCGGAAGGCGGCGGCGGTGCGCTGGCGGATCTCGTCCGCAGCATCGGCGGCGCCCTCAACATCTTTCGCGGCGGCAGCAGTGCCACCGGCATCGCCGCCCTCGATGGCGTGCTGAACACCGGGCTCTATACCATGGGGGGCGGGGCGGCGGCACAGGCCTTCACCATCGGCCACGCCCTCTCCTCGGTCGGATACGCCTTCAACGCCATCAATGGCCTGCGCGGCGGCAACACGCTGGGCGGCATCGGCAACCTTGCCTCCACGGCCATGATGTTCATCCCCGGTGCCCAGGCCTTCGCGCCCTTCGTGGCGCTGGGATCATCGCTCCTCGGCGGGATGTTCGGCGGCAGGAAGCCGAGCAACACGGGCAGCGGCGGCGCCATCGACCTCGGCACCGGCGCGATCCTGGGGCTGGAGGACAAGGGCGCCAACGCCGCCGCCCGTGACGAGGTGCTGGGCCGGATCCAGGACCTGCGCCTGGCACTGCTGCGCGCCAGTGGCGGCGCGTTGTCCGGGCGGGTCAGCAGCTATGTCGGCAGCCGCGACGGCTATCAGGCCGATGTCTACGACGCCGCCGGAAGCCGGGTCGGCGACACCGTGCGGGCCAAGGACGCCGGCGAGTTCCTGGGGGCGCTGGCCCTGCGCATGGCCCAGCAGCTCGAAGGCGCGTCCGACATCGTCATGGCGGCGATCCACGGCACCAGCGATGCGTCGGCGCTGCTCGACAACATCGCCTTCGCGCGTGGCTTCCAGGAGAATGTGGAGGCGTTCCGCGACGGCCTCAGCGATGTGGAGCAGCAGCGCCTGTCCATCTCCCGGACGGCGCGGGCCGAGGCCGATGCGGCGGCCGAACGGATCGCCGCCTTCCTTGACACCAGCCGCGC
Source organism: uncultured Alphaproteobacteria bacterium (assembly GCA_964514295.1). Classification (GTDB taxonomy): domain Bacteria; phylum Pseudomonadota; class Alphaproteobacteria; order CAZEQG01; family CAZEQG01; genus CAZEQG01. The sequence goes on along the minus strand of CAZEQG010000175.1, from coordinate 4,681 downwards.
GCTGTTCAGCGAGAACGCGGTGGTGGGCTACCGCACCGAGATGCGCCAGCGCAGCGAGCTGCGCAATTTCGGCGGCGACAGGGGCGAGGATGCCGACTGGCGCGAGGTCAGCGAGACGGTCAGCGAGCAGGTGCCGGTCTATCAGGACATGTCGCAGCGTGCGCGCGAGGCCGAGGCGGCGGTGAAGGACCTGGCGCTGGGCATGCTCGGCCTGCGCCGCGAGGGCGATGCCTTCGCCCTGGCGCCGGCGACCGAGACGATGAAGGGCGCGGTCCTTGCCCTTCACGAGCTTGACCGCCGGGTCGCCGCCTTCGACCAGGTGCTGAAGGAGGCGGGCTACACCACGGCGGAGGTGGCGGCGATACAGCAGGCGGCCACCGAGCAGGTCCGCCTCAGCCTGCGCGGCGACTTCGAGGCCGGGCTGGAGCGCGACATCGAAAGGCTGCACAGCGCCGCTGCCTCCGGCTTCCGCGCCATGGTCGAGGACTGGCGGCAGCTCGCCGCCGACGCGGCCGCGCTTGGTGCCGACACTGCCAGGACCGCAGAGATGATGCGCCTGCAGGCCATCGCGGCGAGCGAGGGCCGGAGCCTTGCCGACCTGGAGCGGATGCTGGCGCTGCTGGGCGAGCTGCCGGCCGATGCGGCGGTCTATGCCGGGGCGCTGGCAGCGGTCAGCCAGGCAGTCGCCGCCGCCAGGGCGGAGATCGACGGCGACCTTACCCGCCGCGCCATCATCGCCACCGGCAACGAGGATGGCGCCGCCGCCCTCGCACTGATGCTGGCGCAGCAGAAGGAGCTGCGGGAGGCCGCGGTGGCGGGCTACGACGCCGGCCAGCTTGCCCGGCTGGAGCAGGTGCAGGCGCTTGAACGCACGGCGGCGGCGGAAAAGCTGCTGGCCGAGGCGCGTGGTCGCAACCTCCAGGTTCTCGCCCGCCAGATCGAGCGCGAGGAGAAGGTTGCGACCCTCGCCGGCCGCCATGCTGCGCGCGAGGCGCAGTTCCAGCTCCGCCTGCTGACCGGCAGCGGCTCGACCCTGGCGGTCGGCGACCGCCTGGCCCTGGCGCTGACGGCCTTCCGCGATGCCGACAGGGCCGCTCGTGGCAATGACGAGGAGGCGTTGCAGGCGCTGCCTGAACTGCGCCAGTCGGTGCTCGACCTGGCGCGCGAGATGTATGGCGCCTCCCAGGGCTACATCGACATCTTCGACGAGGTGGTCGCCTCCTCGCGCGACATCCAGGCCGGGCAGGATGGGCTGCTGAGCACCGCAAACCGGCAGCTCGCCGCCCTCCAGGCCATCCAGGCGTCGCTGGAGGCGGCGGCGGTCGACCAGCCCTACACCCTCTACGGCATCGATATCACCCGCCAGCCGGACTATGCCGGCCGCCTGAACGAAACCGGCAAGAACCTGTCTGAAAGGGTGGAATTCGGCCTCCAGCGAGGGACGCTCCACCAGATCCTGCGGGCGGTCACGGGGTACGGCGGCGCATTCGGCAATGGCGGCTGGGCGGGCTTTGCCGCCGGCCATCCCGGCCTGGCGCAGAGCGCCATGCAGGCGGCCGAGGCCTTCGCAAGGCTGTTCCCCAGCTTTGCATCGGGCGGCGTGATGACGGCGGGCGGTCCGCTGCCGCTGGGGCGCCATGCCGCCGGCGGCATCGCCCGCTCGCCGCAGCTCGCGCTGTTTGGCGAGGGGCGGCAGCCGGAAGCCTTCGTGCCGCTGCCCGATGGCCGCAGCATCCCGGTGACGGTGCGGCTCGCCGGCAGCAACGACAACGAGACGCGCGCCCTGCTGGCCGAGTTGCGGGCGCTGCGGCGGGAAGTGGGCGAACTGCGCCTCCAGCAGGCCGGCGAACACCGCGAGCAGCTGTCGGGTGCCCAGGCGCTGCGCCGCGACCTGCGCGAGATCGGCCCGGCGCTGCGGGCGGGAGGCCGCGCATGACGCCCTTCGAGCGGCTGCTGGCCGATCCCTACGCCGCCCGCCGCTATCTCGTGGTGCTGGAGCCCTGGGACCGGGCCGCCGGCGCCGTGGTGACGCTGCACTACAGCGACCACGGCTTCACCACCGAGCCCGGCGACACGCCGGCAAACACGCATTTCGCCGCGCGGCTGCACCGCGACTTCGTGTTCCGCCTGCAGCGCGACCTGTTCGGCGACGGCCGCATTGCCGGCCGCTCGCAGGCAAGTCGGGGCGAGGTCGTGCTGGCCAATCCCGATGGCGCGCTGGACGGCTTGCTGGGCCATGCCTGGGACGGCCGCAGGGTAAGGGTGCTGCTGGGCGCGCCCGACTTCGCGCTGGCCGATTTCGGCGTGGTGTTCACCGGCACGGCAGAGGGCATCAGGGCCGATGACGACCTCATCGCCATCATCATCCGCGATCCCGCCGCCCGCTTCGATCGCCCGCTCCAGCCCCTGCGCTATCTGGGTACCGGCGGCAGCGAGGGCGGGGAAGACCTGGCCGACAAGCCCAAACCCGATGCCTTCGGCCTGGTCCGCAATGTGGAGGGCGTCTATCTCGGCCTGGTCGAGGGCCGGGAGACCTGGCAGGTTTCCGCCGGCCCGATCGCGGACGTGCCTGCCTGCTACAGCAACGGCCTGGCCCTGGTCCGGGCCGAGGGAAAGCCGGCCGCCGGGGAATATGCAGTCGATGCTGCCGCCGGGCTGCTGACGCTGGGCGGCGGCTCGCTCGGCACCATCGTCACCGCCGATGTGAAGGGCGCGGTCGGCGCGGCCGGCTGGCTGTCGAGCGCGCCGGCGATCGCGCGCCACATCGCCGTGGCGCGTGGCGGCCTCGCCGATCCGGAGGAGATCGACACTGCCGCCTTTGCCGCGCTGGAGGCGCTTTGCCCGCAGGTCGTCGGCCTGTGGTCGGAGGCGGAAACGACCGTGGCCGAAGCGCTCGACAGCCTGTTCGGATCGATCGGCGCATGGTGGGGATTTGATCGGCTGGGGCGGCTTTCCTGCGGCCGCATCGAGCCACCATCGGCGACGCCGGCGGCAGGCTTCGACGACGGCGCGGCGCTCGCCATCGAGCGGCTGGAGGTCGCCCTGCCTGCCTGGCGGGTGACGCTGGGCTATGGGCGCTGCTGGCGGGTCCTGTCGGGTGCCGGCCTTGCCGGCGGCGTCGACGAGACCCGGCGCCGCTTCCTGGCGGCGGGCGAGCGCCGCGCCGCGGCCGAGGATGCCAGTCTGCGGATCGTACATCCCCTGGCCGGCGACGAGACCGTGGCAAGCCTGCTGGACGATGCCGCCGATGCGGCGGCCGAGGCGGCGCGGCGGCTGGCGCTGTTCGGGGCGCCGCGCGAGGCGTTCCGGGCGAGGCTCAAGACCCAGCCCTTCCTTCTCGATCTCGGCGCCACGGTCGAGCTTCGCTCTGCCCGTTTCGGGCTGGCCGACGGGCGCCGGCTGGTCGTCATCGGCATGACCGAGGACGCCGCCGCCAATGAAGTAACCCTCATCCTGTGGGGCTAGCGCAATGGCAAATATGCTCATGGCCTTCCGCAACTATGCGGACGAGGCGTCGGTTGCCGGCGGTGACTGGTCGGCCGGGCTGCCGCTGGCCAATCTTGCCGACCGGCAGCTGTCCCGGGTCGCCCGCAGCAGCGGCTGCAGCCCGGAGGCCACCTGGTTCCTGGTCGATCTGGGCCGGGCGAGGCCGATCAGCTTTCTTGCCCTGCTGCGCCACAACCTCAGCGCCGGCGGCCAGTGGCGGCTGCGCATCGGCAATGCGCCGGACATGGCGGCGCCGCTGTACGACAGCGCGCTGCACGACATCTGGCCGGTGATCTACCCCTTCGGCGTCGGCCTGTGGGGCGAGTTCGTGTGGGGTGGCAAGCTGTCCCAGAGCGAGGCTGCGACCTATGGCATCGCCGGCATCCACCTGCTGCCCGAGACCATCTTTGCGCGCTTCCTCCGCGTCGACCTGAGCGACGCCCACAACCCGGCCGGCTATCTGCAGGCGGGGCGGCTGGTGGTGGCACCCGCCTACCGGCCGAGCGTGAACCTGCGCTTCGGCTGGAGCCTGCAGCAGGTGGACGAGAGCCGGGTGAGCAGGAGCCGCGGCGGCCAGACCTATATCGACACGGTGCCGCTTTTCCGGCGGCTGTCCTTTGAGCTGGGCTTCCTCGGCAAGGACGAAGCCTATGGCTATCTCTACGAACTGCACCGCACCAAGGGCGTGTCGGGCGACCTCATGGTGATGGTGGACCCCGAGGATGGGCTGCACCGCCACCGCGAGACGATCTACGGCCGGCTCTCCTCGGTCGATCCCATCACCAATCCGGATCTCGGCGTCTACGGCCTGAGGCTGACGGTCGACGAGCTTCTGTGACCGCGGAAGGACACCCATCATGACATGGTCCTGCACGATCCTCGGCCAGACCTTCACCAATGCCAATGTCGAAGGCAATGCCTATGCCGACGAGGCCGGCGGGCTGCCGGCGATCCTGCGCAAACTGGCCGAGCTGGGCGCGGCGCTGCTGGCGCCGGGCGCCGCGTCGGCCAGCAGCCTTGCCATCGGCACCGGGCCGATCGAGCTTGCGCTGCTTGCCCCGGCGACCCTGCCGCGCGGCCTCTACCGGGTAGAAAGCGTCGCCGAGCCCGGCAGCGTCAGGCCGGGGAAGGCGTCAAACGAGATCCGGACGGGCTGGCCGATGCGAAGCTCGCTCGTTTCCGCCTGGTTGATCTG
>CAZEQG010000174.1:0-6505 GCA_964514295.1 uncultured Alphaproteobacteria bacterium | reverse complement strand
CTCCACCAGCTCGCAGCGGTACTGCCCCAGATGCTCGGCCAGCCGGCCCCGCCAGGTTGCCGCCACCCGGTTGCCCGGCTGCAGCAGCGCCTGCGCGCGCGTGCCGGCCCCGCCCTGCACCAGCCCGGCATGCCGGCCATGCTCGCGGGTCAGCAGCACCAGTATGGCCGAGGTCTCGCCGTGCCGCCGGGTCGACAGCACGATGCCGTCGTCGGTCCAGTCCATGGCTCAGGCCTTGGGGTCCAGCCCCCAGGGGGTATAGCGCTGCGGGTCCTCGCCCCAGTCGGCACGGACCTTCACGAACAAGAACAGGTGGACCGGGCGTTCCAGCATCTCGGCGATCTCGGCCGCGGCCAGCTCGCGCACCTTGCGGATGCGCTGGCCGCCCTTGCCAAGGGCGATGGCGCGCTGGCTCTCGCGCTCGACATAGATGGTCTGGGATATCTTCACGCTGCCGTCCTTGAACTCCTCCCACGCCTCGTTCTCCACCGTCAGGGCATAGGGCAGCTCGTCGTGCAGGTTGAGGAACAGCTTCTCGCGGGTGATCTCGGCGGCGAGCAGGCGCACCGGCAGGTCGGAGATCTGCTCGGGATCGAACAGGAAGGGCCCCGGCGGCATCGCCGCGGCGAGCCAGCGCTTCAGGTCGTCCACCCCGTCGCCGGTGGCGGCCGAGATCATGAAGGTGGCGGCGAAGGGCAGGCGCTCGTTCAGGGCCTGTGCCTTGGCCAGCAGCGTGTCGCGCCGCACCAGGTCGACCTTGTTCAGGGCGAGCACCGTGCGGTGGCCGCTCTCCTTCAGCCCCTCGATGATGGCGGCGGTGTCGCGGTCGATGTTGCGGCGGGCGGCATCGACCAGGAGCACCACCAGGTCGGCGTCCTTCGCCCCCTGCCAGGCGGCCGCCACCATGGCGCGGTCCAGCCGCCGCTTCGGCGCGAAGATGCCTGGCGTGTCGACGAACACGATCTGGGCCGCGCCCTCCATGGCGATGCCGGTGATCCGCGCCCGCGTGGTCTGCGCCTTCGGCGTGACGATCGACACCTTGGCGCCGACCATGCGGTTCAGCAGCGTCGACTTGCCGGCATTGGGGGCGCCCAGCAGGGCGACGAAGCCGGAACGGGTGGCCGCTTCCGCCTCAGCCACTGCCGGTTACCCGGGCCAGCAGGGCGGCGGCGGCGGCCTGTTCGGCCAGCCGCTTCGACCGGCCGCTGCCTTGTGCAGGCGCGATGCCCGGCAGCGCCACCTCGACCACGAAACGGGGGTCGTGCGGCGGCCCCTCGCGCGACACTTCGGTATAGGTCGGCAGCGGCTGGCCGCGGCCCTGGCTCCATTCCTGCAGCGCGGTCTTGGCCGGCAGCGGCGGCTTCTCGGCCTTCTCGGCCAGCGGCAGCCAGTGGCGCTCGATGAAGGCGCGGGCGGCCGGCATGCCGCCATCCAGGTAGAGGGCCGCGATCACCGCCTCCAGTGCGTCGGCAAGGATGCCCTCGCGGTCGCGCGCCCCGGCATCGGCCTCGCCGCGCGAGATCACCAGATGGGCGCCGAGGCCGATGGCGCGCGCGATGCCGGCCAGCGCCTTGGCCTCCACGAGCAGGGCGAAGCGCTTGGCGATGTCGCCTTCCTTCTCGCGCGGGAAGCGGGCCAGCAGCAGGTCGGCCACGCCCAGCGCCAGCACCCGGTCGCCCAGGAACTCCAGCCGCTCGAAACCGTCGAGATGGCCGCTGGCGGCGCTGCGGTGGGTAAGCGCCCGGCGCAGCAGGTCGCGGTTGCGGAACTGGTGGCCGAGGATGTCGGCCAGCGCCTCGCCCTCGGTCAATTGATACCCTGGAACAGGCGGTCCCAGCGCACCGCCCAGGGCCATTTCCAGACCTCCCACAGCCGGGCCTGGCCATTGGTCGAGAAGAACAGGAACTCCGCCCGGCCGACCAGATTTTCCTTGGGCACATAGCCGACGCCGGCGATGACGCGGCTGTCGAAGCTGGAATCGCGGTTGTCGCCCATGGCGAAGTAGTGGCCCGCGGGAACCACATATTCGGGCGTGTTGTCCAGCGGCCCGCTGTCGGTTTCCTCGATGATCTGGTGGCTGCGCCCGCCCGGCAGCGTCTCGATGAAGGCGCGCGCCCGCTCCCGCCCGTCATCGGGGGAGATGTAGTCGCCGATCAGGCGGCGCTGGACCGGCTGGCCGTTGATGTGCAGCACCCCGGCGCGCATCTGCAGCCGGTCGCCGGGCAGGCCGACCAGGCGCTTGATATAGTCGGTGGAGTTGTCGCGCGGCAGCTTGAAGACCACCACATCGCCGCGCGCCGGCTCGCGGAACAGCACGCGGCCGGGGATCAGCGGCAGGCTGAAGGGCAGCGAGTGCCGGCTGTAGCCGTAGGAATACTTGGATACGAACAGATAGTCGCCGACCAGCAGCGTCGGGATCATCGAGCCCGAGGGGATGTTGAAGGGCTCGAAGGCGATGGTGCGGATGCCGAGCGCGATCAGCACCGCGTAGACGATGGTCTTCACCGTCTCAAGCCAGCCTCCCGCCTTGCGCGCCGACGCCGGCCCCGTGCCGTTGATGGCCATCGATTCTGTCTATCCCAGCCGCGAACGCCCCTGGCGCACGTATGCCGGAAACGGGGGGAGGGGGCAAGGGCGGCGTCACCGCGTCCTGGCCGGCCGTCCCTCAAGCGGATAGGCCGGATCGTTGTAGCCGGGGGTGGAAGGGTGGCCGGGGGGAACCAGGCGGTCCACCAGGGCCTCGTCCTCGGCGGTGAAGGGGTAGGCGAGCGCGCCCGCATATTCGCGCCACTGCGCCAGGGTACGGGGGCCGGCGATCACCGAGGTGACAAGCGCGTTGTTCAGCACCCAGGCCACCGCGAACTGCCCGGCGGTGATGCCGCGTGCCTCGGCATGCGCCTTCAGGGTCTGGGCGATGGCGAGGGATTCGGGGCGGTATTCGGTCTCCACGATCCGCCGGTCGCCGGCCGCGATGCGGCTGTCGGCGGGCGGCGGGGCGCCGGGCGCGTATTTGCCGGTCAGCACGCCGCGGGCGAGCGGGCTGTAGGGCACCACCCCGATGCCGAAATGCGCGCAGGCGGCAAGCTGCTCCACCTCCGGCATGCGGTTCATGGCGTTGTAGTAGGGCTGGCTGACGGCCGGCCGGTCGATGCCGGCCTCACCGCACAGCCGGCAGATCTCGGCGATCCGCCAGGCGCGGTAGTTCGACACGCCGAAGTGCCGCAGCTTGCCCGCCCGCACCAGGTCGCCGATCGCCCGCACCGTCTCCTCCAGCGGGGTGCCGTGATCCTCCTTGTGCAGGTAGAGGATGTCGAGATGGTCGGTGGCGAGCCGGCGCAGCGACGCCTCCACCGCCTGGAACAGATACCGGCGCGACAGGCCGCGCTCCATCGGCCCCGGCCCCATCGGGTTGGCGGCCTTGGTCGCCAGCACCCAGCGGTGGCGGTCGCCGGCGATCAGGCGCCCCACCACCTCCTCCGACCGGCCGCCATTGTAGGCGTCGGCGGTATCGATGAAGTTGACGCCCAGCTCGCGCGCGTCCTCCACGATGCGCCGCGCCTCCGCCTCGTCGGTGCGGCCGCCGAACATCATGGTGCCGAGGCAGAGCGGGGAGACCTTGAGGCCGGTCCGGCCGAGGCTGCGGTATTCCATGGCGACAGCCTAGGGTGCGGCCGGCCGGCGGCGCAACCTCGGCGGACTGTCACGCCGGCTTCATCACCCTGTCACCTCCGCGTGGTGCAGTGCGGCATCGCCACGGGCCGGAGGTGCCGGGATGCTCGAGATCGAGGGATTGACCAAGCGCTTCGGCGGGACGGCCGCCGTCGATGGTGTCGAGTTGGCGATACCGACCGGCCAGATGGTGGGCGTGATCGGCCGCTCCGGTGCCGGCAAGTCGACCCTGCTGCGCCTGATCAACCGCCTGACCGATCCGACCGCCGGCCGCATCCTGGCCGACGGCGTCGAGGTCACGGCGCTGACGGGCGGGGAGCTGCTGGCGTGGCGGGCGCGGGCGGCGATGATCTTTCAGCAGTTCAACCTGTCGCCGCGGCTGGACGTGATGACCAATGTGCTGATGGGGCGGCTGTCCCAGGTTCCGTCGTGGCGCTCCCTGCTGCAGCTCTGGCGCGAGGAGGACCGGGTGGCGGCGATCTCGGCGCTGGCCATGTTCGACATGGTGGGCCTGGCCGGCCAGCGCGCCGAAAGCCTGTCCGGCGGCCAGCAGCAGCGCGTTGCCATCTGCCGCGCCCTGGTGCAGGAGCCGGCCTATGTGCTGGCCGACGAGCCGATCGCCTCCCTCGACCCGCGCAACTCCAGGATCGTCATGGACGCCCTGCTGCGCATCAACAAGCAGTTCGGCATCACCGTGATCACCAACCTGCATTCCCTCGACACCGCCCGCGGCTACTGCGACCGGCTGATCGGCATGGCCCAGGGCCGGGTGGTGTTCGACGGCGCCCCGGCCGCGCTGACCGATGATGTCGCCCGCGATCTCTACGGGCTTGAGGCCGGCGAGGTGATGGACACCGCCGGCACCGCCATGCCGAAGGCAGCGGGCGGCGGGCTGGCCGCCCTGCCGGCCGCCGGCACGGCCTGAGTTTCCCGACCGCTCCCCATACAGGAGGATTGTCATGACCATCTCACGCCGCGCCCTGACCGGCGCCGCCGCCCTGCTCGCGCTCGGGGCCGGCGCCGCTTCGGCCCAGGACTGGAAGTCGCAGTACAAGGAACTGACCTTCGCCGTGGTGCCGGCGGAGAACGCCTCCGGCGTCACCGGCCGCTACGGGCCGCTGGTCGAGTATTGGTCGAAGGAGCTGGGCGTGCCGGTGAAGCTGCGCATCGCCAACGACTATGCCGCGGTGATCGAAGGCCAGCGCTCCGGCCAGATCCATATCGGCTATCACGGCCCGGCCTCCTTCGCGCGTGCGCTCAAGACCGGGGTGAAGGCGGAAGCCTTCGCGCTCGACGTGAACCTCGACGGCACCAAGGGCTACTATTCGGTCTTCTATGTGAAGAAGGACGCGCCCTACCAGTCGATCCAGGACCTCAAGGGCAAGAACCTGGGCCTGGTGGATCCCAACTCCATGTCCGGCTACAACGTGCCGCTGTTCGCGCTCGACAAGATGAAGATCGAGCCAGAGAAGTTCTTCGGCAAGGTCCTGGTCACCGGCAGCCATGAGAATGCCGTGCTGGCCCTGCAGCAGGGCACGGTGGACGTTGCCGCCAACTGGTACAATGACGAGAACGAATCGAACCTGCTGCGGATGGCCCGCAAGAACATGGTGAAGGCCGAGGACTTCCGGATCGTCCTGAAGTCGGACCTGATCGTGAACTCGCCCTGGACCTATCTGGCGAGCATGCCCGCCGACCTGAAGAAGGCGATCAGGGACAGCTTCCTGCAGGTCCATGTGAAGGCGCCCGAGGTGTTCCAGAAGGCGACCGACGGCAAGTCCCTGCCTTGGGCGGCGACGGACAACAAGGCCTATGAGCCGGTCATCGAGCTGATCACCTTCGTGGACAACCTGAAGAAGAAGAGCTCCTGACGGCGTTTCGGGGGACGGCGGCGCCTGCCCTTCCGCCGCCGTCCCCGCCCTCCACGCGAGCCGACCATGTCGCGCGCCATCCCGATCCTGCCTGAGCGCCAGGCGGCCGAGCTTGCCCTCGGCTATCGCCAGCTCATTGCCGGCCGCCGCCGCACCACCCTGCTGGGGCTGGCGGTGTTCGTGCTGCTGGTGCTGCTGGCGGCCCGTCAGGCGGAAGTCGATCTGGCGAAGTTCGCGGCCAATCTCGGCAATCTCGGCGAGTATCTGGGCCGGCTGTGGTGGCTGGACGGCGGGGCCAGCGTGTTCAGCGACCCGGCCGAATGGTTCTGGGGCTGGAAGCGCTGGGGCCGGCTGCTGCTGGAAACCCTGATGATGGCCTATCTCGGCACGCTGGCCGGGGCGGTCGGCGGCTTCGTGCTGTGTTTCCTTGCCGCCGCCAACCTCACCGCCAGCGCCTGGATCCGCTTTGCCGCGCGGCGCTACATGGAGTTCTGCCGCACGGTGCCGGAACTGGTGTTCGCGCTGATTTTCCTGGTCGCCTTCGGGCTCGGGCCGCTGCCCGGCGTGCTGGCGATCGCCATCCACACCACGGGGGCGCTCGGCAAGCTGTTCGCCGAGGTGGTGGAGAACATCGACATGAAGCCGGTGGAAGGGGTGGCGGCGGCCGGCGGGAACTGGCTTGAGCAGGTCCGCTTCGGGGCGGTGCCGCAGGTGCTGTCGAACTTCGCGAGCTACGCCCTGCTGCGTTTCGAGATCAATGTGCGCTCGGCCGCCGTCATGGGCTTCGTTGGCGCCGGCGGCATCGGGCACGAGCTGATCACCTCGATCCGCCGCTTCCAGTATTCCGACATCAGCGCGCTGCTGATCATCGTGGTTGCCACGGTCATGGTCATCGACCTTGCGACCGAGCGGCTGCGCCTGACCCTGCTGGGCGAGGGCCGGTCGTGAGCGGCCTGCCGCGGCCT
>CAZEQG010000173.1:0-6515 GCA_964514295.1 uncultured Alphaproteobacteria bacterium | reverse complement strand
AAGGTCGAGCTGAGGGCGCGGGTCGATGGCAGGGTCGCGGCCCTGCCGGCCGAGCGCGGGGCCGATGTGGCGGCCGGCCAGGAGCTGGTCCGCATCTCCCCCGACGACCGCCCGGCCCAGCTCGCCATGGCCGAGGCCGTGCTGCAGCAGCGCCGCATGGAGTATGACGCCGCCGCCCAGCTCGCCGGCCGCGGCTTCCGGGCCGAAACCCAGCTCGCCCAGACCCGCGCGGCCCTGGAATCGGCAAAGGCGGATCTGGCACGCATCCGTCTCGACATCGAGAACCTGGTGGTGCGCGCGCCCTTTGCCGCCCGGCTCAGCACGCGCAGCGTCGAGCTTGGCCAGTCGGTCAAGGCCGGCGACCCGCTGGTGGCGCTTGTCGACCTGGACCCCCTGGTGATCGCCGCCGCGGTGTCGGAGCGCGATGTCGGCCGGCTGCGCCTCGGCGACATCGGCCGCGCAAGGCTGATCACGGGCGAGGAGATCGAGGGCGCCATCCGCTACATCGCACCCTCCGCCGATGCCGCCACCCGCACCTTCCGGGTCGAGATCGAGGCGCCCAACCCCGCGGGCCGCCTGCCCGACGGCACCACCGCGGCGCTGGAACTGGCGCTTGATACGCGGATGGCGCATCGCCTGCCCTCCTCCGTGCTGTCGCTCGATGATGCCGGCCGGCTCGGCGTGAAGCTGGTCGGCGAGGATGACCGGGTCGCCTTCGTGCCGGTCACGGTGATCGCCAGCGATGCAGAGGGCCTGTGGATCGCGGGGCTGCCCGCGCGGGCGCGCATCGTGGTGGTGGGCCAGGCCTTCGTCAGCGCCGGCCAGGTGGTGCGCCCGCAGACGGTCGAGTTGCCGCGGAGCACCCCGTGAAGGCAATCATCGAGGCCGCCTTCGAGCGCAGCCGCACCACCCTTGCCGCCCTGGTGCTGATCCTGGTGGCCGGGGCCATCGCCTATGTCGAGATTCCCAAGGAATCCGACCCCGACGTGAACATCCCCATCATCTATGTGCGGATGGTCCACGAGGGCATCAGCCCCGAGGATGGCGAGCGCCTGCTGCTGCGCCCGATGGAGCAGGAACTGCGCCGCATCGAGGGCGTGAAGGAGATGCGCTCGCAGGCCTATGAGGGCGGCGGCTTCGTGCTCCTGGAATTCGATGCCGGCTTCGATGCCGGCCGCGCGCTCGACGATGTGCGGGCCAAGGTGGACGTGGCCAAGGCAGACCTGCCCTCGGACACCAAGGAGCCGACCATCCACGAGGTCAATCTCAGCCTGCTGCCGGTGGTGGTGGTGACGGTCTCGGGCAGCGCCGATGAACGCACCCTGCTGCACCTGGCGCGCCGGCTGCGCGACCGCATCGAGGGCATTCCGGCGGTGCTGCGGGGCGAGCTGGCCGGCCAGCGCGAGGAGCTGGTGGAGTTCGTGATCGATCCGCTGCGGCTCGAGTCCTACGGCATCGATGCGAATTATGTGATCGGCCTGATCTCCCGCTCCAACCGGCTGATCGCCGCCGGCGCGCTCGATACCGGCGACGGGCGCTTTGCCATCAAGGTGCCGGGCCTGTTCCAGACCGCCGCCGACATGATGGCGATGCCGCTGAAGGCCAGCGGCGACGCGGTGGTGCGCATCGCCGACGTGGCCGAGGTGCGCCGCACCTTCAAGGACCGCGAGAGCTATGCCCGGCTGAACGGCCAGCCCGCCATCGCCATCGAGGTGTCGAAGCGCATCGGCGAGAACATCATCGACACCATCGACCAGGTGCGCGCCGTGGCCGAGGCCGAGGCCGCAACCTGGCCTCCCGGCGCCCAGATCACCTTCTCGCAGGACCGTTCCGGCGACATCCGGCTGATGCTGAGCGACCTTGCGAACAATATGGTGAGCGCGGTCATCCTGGTGATGATCGTCACCGTCGCCGCGCTCGGCCTGCGGTCCGCCGGGCTGGTCGGGGTTGCCATCCCCGGCTCCTTCCTGCTGTCGATCCTGGTGCTTGCGGCCTTCGGGCTTACCGTCAACGTGGTGGTGCTGTTCGGGCTGATCATGGCGGTCGGCATCGTCGTCGACGGCGCGACGGTGCTGGTCGAATACGCCGACCGCAAGATGTCGGAGGGCGCCTCCCCGCGCGCCGCCTACAAGCTGGCCGCCCAGCGCATGGCCTGGCCGATCATTTCCTCCACCGCCACCACGCTGGCCGCCTTCCTGCCGCTGCTGTTCTGGCCGGGGGTGGTGGGCGAGTTCATGAAGTTCCTGCCGATCACCCTGCTGGCGACCCTGACGGCAGCGCTGCTGATGGCGCTGATCTTCATGCCGGCGCTGGGCGGCCTGATCGGCCGGCCGGCCTATATCGACCCGGCGGTCGCGGCCGCCGTGAAGGCCGGGCAGAGGGTGCGCGACGACGATCTGGCGATCGTCGATCCGCGCAGCTTCACCGGCGTGACCGGCGGCTATGTGCGGCTGCTGCGGCTGGCGCTGGCGCATCCGGCGAAGGTGCTGCTGCTGGCGGCGGGCCTCCTGGTCGGCGTGCAGATGTTCTATGCCACCCATGGCAAGGGCGTGGAGTTCTTCCCCAAGATCGAGCCCGACACGGCGCTGGTCTATGTGCATGCGCGCGGCAACCTGTCGATCGAGGAGAAGCGCCGGCTGGCGCTCGAGGTCGAACGCCAGATCCGGGCCATCGACGCCTTCGATTCGGTCTATGCCCGGATCGGCAAGCAGACCCAGGGCGGCCAGGACATCGCCGAGGACGTGATCGCCTCCTTCCAGCTCGAGTTCAGGGACTGGAACCGCCGCCCGCCCGCCCAGCAGGTGCTGGACGAGATCGCAAGGCGCACGGCCCATCTGTCGGGCATCGTGGTGGAGCCGACGGAACAGCGCGCCGGGCCGCCGGTCGGCAAGCCGATCCAGATCGAGATCAGCGCCATCGACCCCTCGCTGCTGCTGGCCGAGGCGGCGCGGCTGCGCGGCAAGCTCGACAGCATGGCCGGGCTGATCAACATCGAGGATACCCGCCCCCTGCCCGGCATCGACTGGCAGGTCAGCGTCGACCGCGCCCAGGCGGCGAAGTATGACGCCGATCTCAGCCTGGTCGGCTCCTATGTCCAGCTCGTCACCAAGGGGCTGAAGGTATCCACCTACCGCCCGGACGACAGCGACGAGGAGATCGACATCGTCGTGCGCTTCCCCGAGGCCTATCGCAGCCTGGACCAGCTCGACGCCATCCGCATCCAGACCCCGGGCGGGCTGGTGCCGGTGGGCAATTTCGTGCAGCGCGAGCCGGTGCCCTCGACCGGCACGCTGAAGCGCACGGACGGCCGGCGGGTGATGCTGGTGAAGGCAGATGTCGCCCCGGGGGTGCTGGCCGACGACAAGGTGCGCGAGATCCGCCAATGGCTGGCCGAGAACCCCGGCGACCCGCGCATCGACCACCGCTTCAAGGGCGAGGACGAGGAGCAGAAGAAGGCCAGCGCCTTCCTGGGCAAGGCCTTCGGCGCCGCCCTGTTCATCATGGCGATGATCCTGATCACCCAGTTCAACAGCTTCTATTCGACGCTGCTGATCCTGTCGGCCGTGGTCATGTCGACCATCGGCGTGTTCATCGGGCTGCTGGTCATGGACATGCCCTTCGGCATCGTCATGGGCGGCATCGGCGTGATCTCGCTGGCCGGGGTGGTGGTGTCCAACAACATCATCCTGATCGACACCTACAACGTGCTGCGCCGCGACATTGCCGACCCGCGCGAGGCGCTGCTGCTAACCGGCGCCCAGCGCCTGCGGCCGGTGTTCCTCACCCAGGCCACCACCATCCTCGGCCTGATCCCGATGATGTTCCAGGTGAACCTGGACCTGATCGGGCGCGAGATGCAGGTCGGCGCCCCCTCGACCCAGTGGTGGACGCAGATATCGACCGCCATCTGCTTCGGCCTGACCTTCGCCACCGTGCTGACCCTGGTGGTCACCCCTGCCGCCCTGATGCTGCGGGTGAATGTTGAGGGCTGGCTCGCACGCCGCCGCGCCCGCCGGGCACCCCTGGCGATCGCCGAGGCAGCCGAGTAGCGGCTAGGTCACCAGCAGCCAGTCGCTGGCGACGGCGCCGGGCGGCGTGCCGATCAGCGTGATGCTGCTGCCGCCGCCGAGATCGATCACCGCATTGCCGGCGGCATCGGCGGACAGCCGCGCCAGGAGGTCGGCGGGTGTGGCGATGGCGGTGCCGTTCACCCCGGCCGCCACCGCAATCACGTCGCCCTCGGCGAAGGAGAAGCCGGCGATCGAGTCCGCACCGGCAGCGCTGGCGAAGACGAAACGGTCGGCACCGGCACCGCCCGACAGCAGGTCGTTGCCCGCCCCGCCATGCAGCAGGTCGCCGCCATCGCCGCCGAACATGGTGTCCGCCCCCTGGCCGCCATAGAGCGTGTCGGCGCCGTCATTGCCGTGGAGCAGGTCGGCGTGCTGGTTGCCATAGACCAGATCGTCGCCCTGGCCGCCATAGAGCGTGTCGGCACCGTTGTTGCCGTGGAGCAGGTCGCCGCCGGTGTTGCCGTAGACGAGGTCGTTGTCCTGGCCGCCATAAAGGGTGTCGGCGCCCGCCTGGCCGAGCAGGCTGTCGTCGCCCGCATTGCCATAGATGATGTCGGCGCCGTCCCCGGCTTCCACCCGGTCATTGCCGCGCCCGGCCTGGAACACCTCGGCATTGGCCGTGCCGACCAGCAGATCTTGGCTGTCGGAGCCGACTGTCGCCGGCCCGCTGGTGCTGGAGCCGGGGATGGCATCGGTCAGCACCACGTCGTTGTTGTTGCTGCCGCCGGCATAGGTGATCTGGTAGGTCCGCCCGCCGGCCGAAAAGAAGGCGCCCTCCGCCAGGCCGTTGAAAGTGCCGACAACGGCATCGCTGCCGTCATTGCTGATCAGCACGAAGCTCTGGCCGAGGGAGGAGGTGTAGCCGAAGCTGGTGCTGAGGGTGGCGCTGCCCAGGCTGACGGTGCCCGTCACCACCACCTGGTCGTACTGGGTGCCGGCCGTGGTGCCGTTGATCTCGAAGCTGGCGGTCGACCCGCTGCTCAGCGTCAGGCTGCCGGTGCTGATCTGGCCGGCGCTGTTGCCGGGCGACAGCGTGCCGCCCGAGGCGACAGCAACCGCGCCGGTGATGCTGCCGGTGCCGCCCAGCGTGCCGCCGCTGTTCACCGACACCGTGCCGCCGCCGGTCAGCGCGCCGTCGACCGCCAGCGTCCCGGCATTGACCGCGGTGGCGCCGGAATAGCTGCTGGTGGCCGTCAGCGTGAAGGTGCCGGCACCGGCCTTGGTAAGCCCGCCGGTGCCGCTGATGGCGCCGGTGAAGGAACCGTTGGCGGCCTGGTTCACGGTCAGCGTGCCGGCGCCCAGCGTCACGGTGCCGGCGCCCGACAGCGCGCCGATCGTCTCGCTGCTGCCGCCGAGGTCGAGAGTGGCGGTGGCCGCGACCGTGACGGCACCGCTATCGGCCAGGGCGGCCCCGCCCGACACCGCGACGGTGCCGGCCGCGATGCTGGTGCCGCCGGTATAGGTGTTGCTGCCGCTCAGGGTCAGGGTGGTGGCGCTGCCGTTCTTCACCAGCCCGCCGGTGCCGGTGATGTTGCCGGCATAGGCGCCGTTGGCGCCCTGGTTCACGGTCAGGGTGCCGCTGCCCAGCGCGATGACGCCGCCGCTGCCCGACAGGGTGCCGATGGTTTCGCTGGTGTTGTCGAGGTCGAGCGTGCCGCCATTGACGGTGACCGCGCCCGAATCGTGCAGCGCCGTGCCGCCGGCGAGCTGCAGGGTGCCGGCGCTGACCGTGGTGCCGCCATTGTAGGTGTTGGTCTGGTTGAGCAGCAGCGTCGCCGCCCCGGCCTTGGTCAGGCTGCCGGTGCCGGCGATGACGCCGGACACGGTGACGTTGGCGGTGGCGGATATCGTGCCGTTGCTGGCGCCGAGGATGAAGCCGTTGTCGATGGTGGTGGCGCCGGTCACCTCCAGCGTGCCGCCGTTGAGCTGCACTGCGCCGGTGCCAATGTTGGAATCGGAGGCGATCGAGAGCGTGCCGCCCGACACGGTGGTGCCGCCGGTGTAATTGGTGGCGACGCTGGTCAGGGTCAGCGTGCCGCCGCCATCCTTGACGATGCCGAAGGTCTGGCCGTTGTCGGTCAACTGGGCCGAGACGGTCAGCGCCTGGCCGGAATTCGGCTGGAAGGTCAGGGTGGTGGTCGCCGCACCGCTGCCGATCGGGCCGCCGGAAATGGTGGCGGCCGTCACGCCGCCGCCCATCAGCAGCGTGATCGAGTTCACGGAGGCCGCGGCGATCGCGTAGTCGAGCGCGTTGGTGGTGAGGGTTACGGTATCGCTGTTGGCGGCGCCCGCCAGCGCGGTGTCCAGCGCCCCGGCCGTGGCGGCGTCGGTGTTGGCAAGATTGTGGGGATAGTCCGCCAGCCGCCCGGCATCGAGGGCGGGCAGCGCCGGCAGCGTGCCGGCATCGAGCCGCCAGCCGCCGCCCCACCCCAGCAGCGGCGCCGT
>CAZEQG010000172.1:0-6541 GCA_964514295.1 uncultured Alphaproteobacteria bacterium | reverse complement strand
GACGCCCAGCACCGCCTCCGGCACCTCGGCGGCGACGGCGCGGATCGCTTCCAGCGCCGCCGGGGTGCGCAGGGTGATCTCGATTGCCGGCAGGCCGCCGGCCACCAGCGCGCGGGCCAGCGGCACCGCATCTGCGGCGCGTTCGACGGTCAGCACCGGCACCATGCCGGCGGCCCTCAGCGTGGCTTCCAGGTCCAGGGTCATGACGGCATGGCCTCGCGCGGGATGATGGCGCCGGGATGGCTGATGACGGCGGCGGCGATCCGCTGGCCGGCACGGCAGGCGGCGAAGGGATCGGCGCCGGCGATGCGGGCGGCGAGATAGGCGGCGTTGAAGCTGTCGCCGGCAGAGGTGGTGTCGACCGGATCCAGCCGTTTGACCGGCATGTCGGTGGCGAGCACGCGGTTGCCCTGCTCGCCCATCTTCACCACCACCTCGGCCGCGCCGAGTTCCTGCCAGGCGGCCTCGATCTCCGCCGGGTCAACGCGCCCGAACACGCCGCGCTCGTCGTCGGAGCCGGCGAACACGGTGTGGACCCGGCCGGCCAGCCCCTCGAAGGCGGCGCGCGCCTCCGACATGCCGGCCCAGCCGCGCGGCCGGTAGTTGGTGTCGAAGGCGACGCGGCCGGGATAGCTGTCGAGGAACTCGAACAGGCGCGCCCGGCCGGCCTTGCCCCAGATCGACAGGCTGACGCCGGTGAAGTAGAGCCAGTCGAAGCCCTTCAGCGCCTCCAGGATCGAAGGCGTCTGCGGCAGGGTGAACAGGTCGCGCGCAGGCGCCCGGTCGCGCCAGTAGGAGAAGCGGCGTTCGCCCCTGGCATCGGTCTCGATCAGGTAGAGGCCGGGCAGGCGGCCGGGCAGGCGCGGCACCAGCGCGGTGCCCACCCCCTCGGCCCCCCAGGCCGCCAGCAGGCGGTGGCTGTGCGCATCGTCGCCGAGCGCCGTGACATAGTCGACCGCACAGCCGCAGCGGGCGAGATAGATGGCGGTGTTCAGCGTGTCGCCGCCGAAGCCGAGCGCGAACAGGCCGCCGGGACGCGGCGACAGCTCCAGCATGCACTCGCCGAGGCTTGCAATGCGCTGGGTCATGGCGCGGCCGGCCCTAGAGCACCGCGAACTTCACCACGAACAGCCCGGCCAGGATGTAGACCGCCGGATGCACCTCGCCGCCCCGGCCCGCCAGCAGCTTGACGGCGGCATAGGTGATGAAGCCGAAGGCGATGCCATGGGCGATCGAATAGGTCAGCGGCATGGCCAGCGCCGTGACCACGCCCGGGGCGTATTCGGTGGCGTCGGACCAGTCCAGCTCGGACAGGCCGCGGGCCATCAGGCAGGCCACGAACAGCAGCGCCGGCGCGGTGGCATAGGCCGGGATGGAGGCCGCCAGCGGCGCCAGGAACAGCGCCAGCAGGAACAGCACGGCAACCACCACCGCGGTCAGCCCGGTGCGCCCGCCGGCCTTCACGCCGGCCGCGCTCTCGATGTAGCTGGTGACGGTGGAGGTGCCCAGCGCGGCGCCGACGCAGGTGCCGATGGCATCGGCGAACAGCGCCTTCTTCAGCCGCGGCAGCCGACCCTGGGCATCGAGCAGCCCGGCGCGGTGGGCAACGCCGACCAGCGTGCCGGCGGTGTCGAACAGGTCGACGAACAGGAAGGCGAAGACGATGGCGATCAGCCCGACGCTGAGGGCGCCGGCCACATCCATCTGCAGGAAAGTGGGCGCGAGGCTGGGCGGCAGGCTGGCGACACCGCCGAAGCTGGAAGCGCCGAGCAGGATGCCGGCGGCCGTGGTGCCGAGGATCGCGATGACGATGGCCCCCGGCACGCCGCGCGCATCCAGCGCCACCATGGCGATGAAGCCGCAGGCCGCCAGCACCACCGGCAGGCTGGCCACCTTGCCCAGGGTCACCAGCGTGGCCGGGTGATCCACCACGATGCCCGCCCCCTGCAGCGCGATGATGCCCAGGAACAGGCCGATGCCGGCCGAGATCGCAAGCTTCAGCGAGCGCGGGATGGCATTGACGATCTGCTCGCGGATCGGCAGCAGCGACAAGACCACGAACAGCACGCCCGACACGAACACCGCCCCCAGCGCCACCTGCCAGGAATGGCCCATGCCGCCGACCACCGCGAATGTGAAATAGGCGTTGAGGCCCATGCCGGGGGCAAGCGCCACCGGGTAGTTGGCGTAGAGCCCCATGATCGCGGTCGCGATGGCCGCCGCCAGGCAGGTGGCCACGAACACCGCGTTCTGATCCATCCCGGCGTTCTTCAGGATCGCCGGGTTGACGAAGATGATGTAGGCCATGGTCAGGAAGGTGGTGATGCCGGCGAGCACCTCCGTGCGCACGGTGGTGCCGTGCGCGTTGAGCCCGAAAAAGCGTTCCATGGCGAGGTCCCCGTCAGCGTTCGCGCGATGTCCAAATGTGGCCGATTTCCTCGGCAAGCGCCATCGGATCGAAGGGTTTCGCGATCACCGCCAGCGCCCCCAGCGCCAGCAGGGACTCGACCTCGTCCGGCTGCGCCTTGGCGGTCATGAACACTGCCGGCAGCCCGGCCAGGCCCGGCAGCGCACGCACGCGGGCCAGCACCGTCGGCCCGTCCATCCCCGGCATCATCACATCGAGCACCAGGAGGTCGGGCCGCTCGCGTTCCACCAGCGCCAGCGCCTCGGCCCCGCTGGCCGCCCCCAGCACGGTGAAGCCGCCGACATCCTCCAGCGCGATGCGCGCGATCTCGCGCAGATCGTCCTCGTCCTCGACGATCAGGATGGTCTCCAGGGGCTTCACTGCGGCTGCTCCTTCTGCACCAGCATGGATCGCACGACCTCCACCACCGCTTCCATCGAAACCTTCGACTTGGTCAGCACCCGGGCCACCCGGTTGGTCACGCCACGGTCGGGCTCGGTCGCAGACAGCAGCAGCACGGGCGTCAGCGCGTGGCCGTCCAGCGTGGCGAGATCGCCCAGCAGATCGATGCCGCTGCCATCCGGCAGGCCAAGGTCGAGGATCACCAGGTCGAAGGGCTGGTCGCGCAGATGGGCGCGCGCGGCCGCAAGGCTCGCGGCATTCACCACCTGGCTGACACCGCCCAGCGCCTGTTCCAGCAGATCGGCCAGGGACGGGTCGTCCTCCACATGCAGGATGCGGATGCCGGTATCGCGGCGCCGGACCACGGCCGCCCGCACCAGATCGGCCAGCGCGATCGCGTCCACCGGCTTGCGCACCCAGGCATGCACGCCGAGGGCCGCGGCCCCGCCGCTGCGCCCGGCCTCGTCGGCCCGGCCGGAGACCACGATCACCGGCAGCCCGGCATGGCGGGGATCGGCGCGTACCTCGGCCAGCAGCGACAGCCCGTCACGGTCGGGCAGCAGCAGGTCCAGCATGATCGCCGCGATCGGCCGCTGGGCAAGCTGGGCCAGCGCATCGGCGGCGGTGTGGGAGACCAGCGTCGCCATCCCCGCTTCGGCAAGGGCAAGCTGATAGACCTCGGCCAGGGCCGGATCATCCTCCACCACCAGCACGATCTCGGCATCGGCCGGCACCGGCACCACCAGCGGCAGGTCGAACCACAAGGTGGTGCCGACACCCTGCTCGGTGTCGAAGCCGATGCGGCCGGCGAAGCGCTCCACGATCGCCTTGGCGATCGACAGGCCGAGCCCGGTGCCGCCGCGCGCCCGGTCGTCGCGGGTGTTGGCCTGCGAGAAGCGCTGGAACATGCGCGGGCGGAACTCGGGCGGAATGCCCGGGCCGCGGTCGGTGACGGAGATGCGCACGCGCCGGTCCTGCCGGGCAACCCCGACCGTGACCCGGCCGCCATCGGGGGAAAACTTCATCGCGTTCGACAGCAGGTTCGTCATCACCTGCGTGAAACGGTCGGCATCGACGCGCACCGTGCAGCCCTGGGGCAGGTCTTCCAGGTCGATCTCCACCCCGCGGGCGATGCCGAAGCCGCGATTGGCATCGACCGAGCGCTCGATCAGCCCGGCGAGATCGAGCGGCTCCATGGCGAAGTCGATGCCGTCGCTCTCGATCTTCTCGATGTCCAGGATGTCGTTGATCAGCCGGGTGAGGCGGATCGAATTGGTGTTGGCGATGTCGATCAGGCGCTTGGCACGCTCCGGCAGCGCGCCCATGGCGCCGCCGGCGATCAGGCCGAGCGAGCCGCGGATGGCGGTCAGCGGCGTGCGCAGCTCATGGCTGACGGTCGACACGAAGGCGCGCTTGGCCTGGTCGGCCTTCTTCCATTCGGTCGAATCCAGCAGCAGCCCATCCCAGATGATGGTGCCGCTGGCGTCGCGCCGGGGTTGCGTGAGCACCCGCACCCAGGTTTCGCCCCCCGGCCGGCGCAGGTCGTACTCGAAATTGACCGGGCTTTCCTTGGCCACCGATTCCGCCAGCTCGCTGAGCAGCCGCGCGCGGTACGGCTCGGGCACGATGTCCAGGGTATGTTCGGGCTTGCCGACGATGGCGTCCGGCGGGGCGCCGGTCAGGGCCTCGATGCCGTCGGAGATGTAGGCGAAGGCGAGCGCGCCATCGGGATGGCGCTCCAGGCGGAAGATGGCGCCCGGCAGGTTGGCGGCGATGGCGCGCATCTGCTGGCGGCTGCGCTCCAGCTCCTCCTGCAGGCGCACCTGCTCGCTGATGTCGACGCGCAGCGAGATGCGCCGGCCATTGGGCGTCACCGTCATGCGCACGATGTCGGTGCGCCCGGACGGCGCGACGATCACCTGCCCGCGCTCGACGAACTTGGCCCGTTCGATCATCCGCCGGCGCACGAACTCCTCGGGGTTGTCCCGGGCCAGCTCGGTGACATAGATGCCGGCCTTGATCGTGGCCCACAGATTGTCCTCGAAGGTGGTGCCGACCATTTCCGAATCCGGCGGGAAATGCGGGTAGAGCTCGTGGTAGCGCTTGTTGGCCATGACGAAGCGGTCGTCCTTGTCATGCACAACGAGCGAGCCGTCGAGGCTGTCGATCACCTCGCGCATCAGGGCCGCGGTCTCGCGCGCCTCGGTTTCCGCCCTGGTCAGGCGGTCCATCAGGTCCTGCTGCTCGGTGATGTCGACGCGCATGGTGATCCGCCGGCCCGATGGCGTGCGGGTGTTGCGCACGAGGTCGGCGCGGCCATCGGGGTTGCGGGCGATCCAGTTGCTGCGCGACTGGTCGCGGCGCTCGCGCAGACGCCGCGCGACAAAGGCCTCGGCATCCTCACCGGGCTCCCAGTTGCGGCTGCGCCCGGCGGCGATGGTCATGCGCAGGATATCTTCGAAGGACCGGCCGACCAGCTGGTCGTCGGGGGGCAGATGCGGATGCACCTCGTGATAGCGCTGGTTGGCCAGCACGAAGCGGTCATCGGCATCAAACACGACGATGCTGGC
This sequence comes from uncultured Alphaproteobacteria bacterium, assembly GCA_964514295.1. Classification (GTDB taxonomy): domain Bacteria; phylum Pseudomonadota; class Alphaproteobacteria; order CAZEQG01; family CAZEQG01; genus CAZEQG01. The sequence goes on along the minus strand of CAZEQG010000172.1, from coordinate 1,162 downwards.
ATCGATCGATTCCATCACCTCGCGCAGCAGCGCCTCGGACTCGCGGGCGCGCTGGTCGGCCTTGGCTAGCGTGTCCTGAAGCCCTTCGCGCTCGGTCACGTCGATGCGGATGGAGATGCGGTAGCCATTGGCGGTGACGGTGCGGCGCACCATGTCGACCCGGCCGTCGTCCCAGCGCTCGACCCGGACATCGTTGCGCCATTCCTTGCGGGCGGCGACCAGGCGGGCGATCTGTCTTTCTGGATCGCGGCGCATCTCGTCGCTGGAGAAGATGCCGTCGGCCACGGTCTTGCGCAGCAGATCCTCGAAGCTGCGGCCCACCAGCTCGCTGTCGGGCGGATGATGGGGATAGATCTCGTGGAAGCGGCGGTTCGACATCACGAAGCGGTCGTCGCGGTCGTAGACCACCAGGGCCGCATCCAGGCTGTCGACGATCTCGCGCAGCATGGTCTGGCTCTCGGCAGCCCGCCGGCGGGTCTCTTCGAGATCGCTGACGTCGATGTAGGTGCGCACCCAGCCGCCGCCGGGAATCGCCCGGGTGCGGATCTCGATGGTGCGGCCGTCGGGCAGGCGCCGCTGGTAGCGTGGCGGCGCATGGGCCGGATGGGGCGGCGCGTCGTCGCTGCGGCGCACCTCGGGCGGCAGCAGCACCCCGTCTGGCCCATAGGAGCCATAGCGGCGCTGCAGGGCCACCACGTCGGGGAACTGCATGCCCACCAGATCGATATCGGCCGGCAGCCCGATCAGGCGGTTCACCTGGCCGCTGGCGATCTGCACCTGCAAGCCGGCGTCGACCACCATGACGCCTTCGCTCATGCTGTCGAGCGCCGCCTCGAACAGGGCGATCCGCCCTGACGGGTCGGCGGCCCCGTCGGGCCGCTCCCGCCCGCTCTGTCTGGCCGTGTTGCGCCTTGGTCCCATGCCGCAGCCTCCCTGGCGCGGGAGATATAGCAGGCTGGAGCGCGAAGCGGCAGGTCAGGCGAGCGGCAGCTCGATCGTCAGGCGGCCGTCGCCGCCGGCCTCATCACTGCGGGCAGTTCCGCCCCACAGGGCGGCGATCGCGGCGAGCAGGGCCACCTCGCGCGCCGCCCCGGCGGCCACGCAGTCGATCCGGGCCATCCCGCCCTGGCGCGACAGGTGAACCCGGCCGCTGTCACGCCCG
>CAZEQG010000171.1:0-6580 GCA_964514295.1 uncultured Alphaproteobacteria bacterium | reverse complement strand
CGTGCGGCCGCCTCCCCCTTCGACGGGCTCAGGGTGAGGCGGAATGGAAGGGTGGGGGCAGCGTCGCCGGCGCACCGCGTCCCTCCAGTCGCCTCATGGTGAGCTTGGTCGAACCATGAGGCGTGGCACCGGCGGTGCGGCCGCCCCGCCTGCGACGCGCTCCGGGGGTGGCGGCGGCGGGCTGTCAGCCGGCCTGGCGCACGAAATGCTCGGGCCCCACCTCGACCAGGGGGCGTTGCGGCGGGCGGTAGCCGAGGGGGCGGACCGGGCTCTTGATCTCTTCCGTCATCAGCCCGGCGCGGGCGCGGCGGCGGGCGGGATCGGGCACCGGCACGGCGGCGATCAGCTGGCGCGTGTAGGGGTGCCGCGGATCGCCCAGCACCGCCTCGCGCGGGCCGATCTCGACGATCTCGCCGAGATACATGACGGCCACCCGGTGGCTGATCCGCTCGACCACGGCGATGTCGTGGCTGATGAACAGATAGGCGAGCCCGAGCCGCGCCTGCAGCTCCAGCATCAGGTTGATCACCTGGGCCTTGATCGAGACATCGAGGGCCGAGACCGATTCATCGGCCACCAGCATCGCCGGGTTGAGCGCCAGGGCCCGGGCGATGCAGATGCGCTGGCGCTGGCCGCCGGAGAATTCGTGCGGAAAGCGCGTGGCGTGTTCAGGGTCGAGGCCGACCTGGGTCAGCAGCTCGGCCACCCTGGCATCGGCGGCGGCTCCCTCGGCCAGGCCATGGACCACGATCGGCTCGCGGATCGCCGCCCCCACGGTCTTGCGCGGGTTCAGCGAGCCATAGGGGTCCTGGAAAATCATCTGCAGGCGCTGGCGCACCCGGCGCAGCGCGCTGCGGTCCAGCGCCCTGAGGTCGCTGCCCTCGAAGCGCACGCTGCCGGCCACCGGCTCGATCAGGCGCAGGATCGAGCGCCCGGTGGTCGACTTGCCGCAGCCGCTTTCGCCGACCAGGGCCAGGGTCTCGCCGGCACGGATGGTGAAGGAGACGTCCTCGACCGCGTGGATGGCCCCGACCGGCCGGCCGAACAGGCCGCCGCGCACGGGAAACCGGGTGGTCAGCCCCGCCACCTCCAGGATCGGCCGGCCGCGGCCGTCGGCCTCCGGCGCCGGCTCGGCGGCGGGCTGGGTGTCGGCGATCTCGCCCTCCGCCCGGCGCAGGTCGACATTGGGAAAACGCCGCGGCATGGCCGAGCCGGCGAGCGAGCCCAGCTTCGGCACCGCGGTCAGAAGCTGGCGGGTATAGGGATGGGCGGGCTTGGCGAACAGGGCCGCGGCCGGCGCCTCCTCCACCTTGCGGCCGCGCCACATCACCACCACCCGGTCGGCGATCTCGGCCACCACGCCCATGTCGTGGGTGATGAACATGACCGACATGCCGAGCTCGTCCTGCAGCTCGCGGATCAGCTCCAGGATCTGGGCCTGGATGGTGACGTCCAGCGCCGTGGTCGGCTCGTCGGCGATCAGCAGCTTCGGCCGGCAGGCCAGCGCGATCGCGATCATCACCCGCTGGCGCATGCCGCCGGAAAAGGTGTGGGGAAACTCGCCGAAGCGGCGGCGGGCATCGGGGATGCGCACCAGGTCGAACAGCTTCAGCGCCTCGCTGTCGGCCGCCGCCGGGTCCAGGCCGCGGTGCCGGCGCAGCGCCTCCGACACCTGGAAGCCGACCGTCAGCACCGGGTTCAGGCTGGTCATCGGCTCCTGGAAGATCATGCCGATGGCGCCGCCGCGCACGTCGCGCATCTCGGCCTCTGCCAGCTCCGGCAGGTTGCGGCCGTCGAACTCGATCCGCCCCTCGATGCGGCCGTTGGCCTCGGGCACCAGGCGCATGATCGACAGCGCGGTCACGCTCTTGCCCGAACCCGATTCGCCGACCACCGCCACCGTCTCGCGCGGGCCGATGTCGAAGCTGACATCGTCGACCACCCGGCGCCAGACGCCACCGACGCGGAAGGAGGTGGTCAGGCCCTGAAGGCGCAGGACCGGCGTCAACTCTCGCCCCTGAGCTTGGGGTCGATGGCGTCGCGCAGCCCGTCGCCCAGCAGGTTCAGCGCGAACACCACCAGCAGGATCGCAAGGCTGGGGAACAGCGTCAGCCAGAAGCTGTCCAGGATGTTCTCGAAACCCTCGCGGATCATGCCGCCCCAGGTGGCGGTGGGCGGGCTGACGCCAAGCCCGATGAAGGCAAGCGAGGCTTCCACCCGGATCGCGGTGGCCAGCCACAGCGATCCCATGACCAGGATCTCCGGCAGGATGTTCGGCAGGATGTGGCCGAACATCAGCCTGAGGTCGGAATAGCCGAGGGAACGGCCCGCCTCGATGAACTCGCGCTCCTTGATCACCATGGTGGGCGCCCGGGCGATGCGGGCGAAGGGCGGGATCGCGGTCAGCGCTATGGCAAAGATCAGGTTGCCGATGCTGGGGCCGAGCATGGCCACCACGATCAGCCCCAGGATCAGCGAGGGGAAGGCCAGCAGCACGTCCATGATCTGCATGATCACGATGTCGACGCGGCCGCCGAAATAGCCGGCCACCAGCCCGATCATCGAGCCGATGACCATGGCCGCCCCGATCGCCACCAGGCCGATCACCAGCGAGATGCGCGCGCCCCAGATCAGCCGCGACAGGATATCGCGCCCGTAATAGTCGGTGCCGAACCAGTGGGCGGCGCTCGGCCCCTGGAGGGTGTCGAGGATGTTCTGCTCCAGGGGGTCATAGGGCGCCAGCACCGGCGCCGCGAGCGCCATCAGGCAGGCGGCCAGGAACAGGCCGAGGCCGATCCAGGAGGTCTTGTTGGCGTTGAAGGCGCCGATCAGCCCGGCCCAGCTCGCGGCCAGGGTGACCCGCCAATAGGCGCGCGGCGCGGCGGCGGGGGTGGCGGCGCTCATTGGTACTTCACGCGCGGGTCGATCAGGCCATAGGTCAGATCGGTCAGCAGGTTCACCGCCACCACGATCAGCGTGTAGATCACCATCATGCCCTGCAGCATCGTGTAGTCCCGCTGGTTCAGCGCGCCGACGATCAGCTTGCCGAGGCCGGGACGGTTGAAGACGATCTCGGTCAGCACCGAGTTGCCGATCAGGATGCCGAGATAGAGGCCGACCACGGTGACCACCGGGATCATCGAGTTGCGCAGGCAGTGGCGCCACAGGATGGCACCGAAGGCGATGCCCTTGGCGCGGGCGGTGCGCACATAGTCCTGCCCCAGCACCTCCAGCATCGAGGAGCGGGCCACCCGCGTGATGTAGGCCGCCATGATCAGGCCCAGGTTCACCGCCGGCAGCGTGAGGTCGCGCAGGCGGTCGGAAAAGGAGGTGCCGCGGCCGGAGCTAATGACCGGGAACCAGTCGAGCTGGATGGCAAAGACCAGCAGCAAGAGGATCGCCGACACGAAGGCCGGGAAGGACAGGCCGAGCAGCGAGGCCAGCCGCGTCACATAGTCCGGCAGGCGGTTGCGGCGCACCGCCGACCAGACGCCGAGCGGAATGCCGATCACCGCCCCCAGCAGCAGGGAGACCAGCGTCAGCTCGATGGTGGCCGGCAGCACCTTCAGGATCTCGGCCACCACCGGCCGGCCGGAGACCATCGAGGTGCCCCAGTCGCCCGACATCACCCCGAGCATGAACTCGGCGTACTGCACCACCAGCGGCCGGTCGAGGCCGAGGCGCCGGCGCATCGCCTCGATCGCCTCCTGGCTGGCCTGGTCGCCCAGCACCACCATCGCCGGATCGCCCGGCAGGATGCGCACCAGGAAGAACACCAGCGTCAGCACCGCGAACAGCGTGATCACGGCAAAGCCGACACGCCGCAGCACGAATCCGCTCATCGGGCCATCCGCGGGCAGCAGGGCCCACCCCGCCGGGCGCTGCCGCCCGGCGGGGTGAAGCGATCACTCACTTGAAGTGCGCCAGTTCGGTCACCGGCGGGCTGAGGTTCAGCGAGCCCTTCACCGGCACCCCGAGGTCGAGGTTCGACTTCCACGCCCAGAGCTGCATGTTCTCGTAGACCGGCACGCCGCAGACCGCGTCCATGATCTTCTGCTGCGCCGTCTTCCACAGCGCGAGCTGCTTTTCCTTGTTCGGCTCCACCCGGGCGGCGCGGATCTCCGCGTCGGCCACGTTGCAGTGCGAGAAGTTGGTCACCGCCGTCGGCGTGCCGACGATGGAGGCGCTGTCGAAGAACTGCGTCAGATAGACGTCGGCGATCGGGAAGCGGGCGGCCGAATAGTGCACCACCCCCGACAGGTCCTTGCGGATCTGGGCGTGGAAGGTGGCGTGCTCGACCGTGGTCACCTCCAGGTTGATGCCGGCGGCCTTGAGCTGGGCCTGCACCGCCTGGATGGTCGCCAGCATGCCCGGCAGGGTGGTGTGGATCGCCTTCACGGTCACACCGTTGGGGAAGCCGGCCTCGGCCAGCAGGGCCTTGGCCTTGGCGATGTCGAAGGGATATTTCGGCACGTCCGTGGTGTGGCCGAGATAGCCTTCCGGCACCACCGACCAGGAGGCGCGCGTCACCTTCTCGCCGCGGAACTTCACCAGGGCGTCGCGGTTGATCGCATGCGCGATCGCCCGGCGCACCAGCACATTGTCAAGCGGCGGCTGCTTCATGTTGAGGCTCAGCACCGACATCTCGCCAGGCTCCATCACCACCACGGTGGTGTTGGGGATGCGCGAGATGCGGTCGACCCAGGACTGGTCCTGCTTGCCATAGATCATGTCGATCTCGCCCGACTGGAAGGCGAGGTCGCGGCTGGCATCGGAGGGGATGTAGCGGAAATAGATCTCGTTCAGCTTCGGCTTGCCGCGGAAATAGGCCGGGTTGGCCGCCAGCTTCACGTATTGCTGGGGCTGGTATTCGGCGAACATGAACGGCCCGGTGCCGATCGGCGTGCGCTCGAAGCGCGCGCCCAGCTCCTCGGCCGCGTCCTTGCAGACCATGTTGCCGCCATGATAGGGCACCAGCAGCCCCAGCAGGCTCGGCACCGGCTCCTTCAGCACGATCTTCACCTCGTGCTTGCCGGTCGCCTCGATCACGCCGAGCGCGTCGTAGTCCTTTGAGAAGCTGGAGGTTTCCTTGGTGGCCGCGCGCTTCAGCGAGAACACCGCATCCTCGGCGTCGAACTCGCCATACTTGCCGTGGCACTTCACGCCCTGGCGCAGCTTGAAGGTCCAGGTCAGCCCGTCGGGCGAGGTGGTCCAGCTTTCCGCCAGGTCGGGCTCGATGAAGGCCGGGTTGGCCTCGCCGGGCTTGATCCTGACCAGGCCGTTGAACATCCAGTGCAGCAGGCCCTTGTCGGGCGTCGTGGTGGCGAGGTGCGGATCGAGCTTGCCCGCATCGGCCGAGGCCATGCCGACGTTCAGCGTCGTCCCCGCCGCCTGCGCGGCACCGGCTCCGGCGGCGAGAATCGCCGCAGCCAATAGGTGACGGTACATGAAATCCCCCTGTTTCACTTGTGTGGATCACCCATTACACACCGAAGCCACCGGCCCCTGCAACCCATGCCGGCCCGGCGCCGGCCCTAGAGCATGTCCTCGTGCCGGCAGTTGACCAGCAGTTCGGCCACCGCCGCGGTGTTCGGCAGGGCGATCACGGTGGCCGCGAGTTCGGCGAGGTCGGCGGGGTCGATCATCTCGGCCGGGGCGACCGTGGTGACCGCTGCCGTCAGGTCCGTGCGCACGAAGCTGGGGCACAGCGCCGTCACCCGCACCCCGTGCTCCCAGCCCAGGCGCCGGGTCGCATGGGTCAGCGCCATCAGGGCGTATTTGCTGATGGCATAGCCGGCATTGTCGTTGCGCACCCGCTTGCCCGACAGCGAGCCCACATTCACGATCCGCCCGCTGCCGGATGCCTTCAGGTGCGGCAGGCACAGACGGGTCATCGACAGGGGTGCCTTCACGTTCACTGCCAGGATGCGGTCCAGCACCGCCTCCTCGCCATCCTCGATGCGGTAGAGCGGGGCAATGCCGGCATTGTTCACCAGCCCGTCGATCCGCCCGAAGCGGGCCAGCGTGGCCGCCACCCAGGCGGCATGGGTGGCCGGGTCCTCCGCCTCGTAGCGATGGCAGGCGACGGCGGAGCCGAAGGCGGCGGCGAGCGGGCCCGGATCGCGGGCGCCAAGGCTGAGGCTATAGCCGCGCTCGCCGAGCGCGCGGGCGATGGCAAGACCGATGCCCCGGCTCGCCCCCGACACCAGGATCACGCGGCCCTTCGGATCAAGCATGGCAGGCTCCTTCCCGTTACTGGTCAGCCGTGCAGGGTCAGCGCCGCCTGTTCCTGCCCCGCGGCGGCGGCAAAGCGGGCGCGCCGGAAGGCGTCGAGCGGCAGGTGCGGCGTCTCGCCCAGCACCAGCTCGCTGAGCAGCCGACCGGTGGCCGGCGCGATGCCGAAGCCATGGCCGGAAAAGCCGGCGGCGATCACCAGCCCGTCCAGCTCCGGGGCCCGTTCGATCACCGGCAGCGCATCGGGCGTAAGGTCGATGAGGCCGGCCCAGACCCGGGCGACCGGCGCCGCGGCCAGCGCCGGCAGCACGGCCGACACGGTGGCGATGGTGGCGGCAAGGCTGGC
>CAZEQG010000170.1:0-6616 GCA_964514295.1 uncultured Alphaproteobacteria bacterium | reverse complement strand
CCCAGCGCCCCGCGCGCCGCGATCGCACCGCCGCAGCCACCGGCCGCCCCCGCACCCTGACAGGTGCCCGGCCGTCAGACCGGCTCGATGAAGGCCTCGCGGACATAGGCGAGCAGGCGGTCGAGCGACTGTTCGACGGTCAGCAGCCCGGTATCGATGATCAGCTCCGGCCGCTCCGGCGCCTCATAGGGGGCGGAAATGCCGGTGAACTCGGCGATCTGCCCGGCCCGCGCCTTGCGGTAGAGCCCCTTGGGGTCGCGCGTCTCGCAGACTGCGAGGTCGGCATGCACATGCACCTCGTGGAACAGGTCGGGTGCGATCGCGCGCACCCGGTCGCGGTCGGCGCGGTAGGGCGAGATGAAGGCGGTGACCACGATCATGCCGGCCCGCGCCATCAGGGCCGCGACCTCGCCGACCCGGCGGATGTTCTCCTCGCGGTCGGCGGGCGAGAAGCCGAGATCGGCGGACAGGCCCTGGCGCACATTGTCGCCGTCGAGCACCGCCACATGCATGCCGCGATCGAACAGCAGCCGCTCCAGCGCCACCGCCAGGGTCGACTTGCCGGCGCCCGACAGGCCGGTGAACCACAGGATGCCGCTGCGATGGCCGTTGTGCTGCCAGCGCTGGGCCAGGGTGACGCTGGTGTCGACGGCGCGCAGGTTGGCCGATTTCGCCTGCAGCGAGCGCCGCTGGTCGACCAGCCCCTCGGCCGAGACGATGCCGCCGCCGACGATGCGGTAGTCGCGCACCAGGACGAAGCGGCCGGTGCGCGGGTCGTCGGCGAAGGCATCGATGGCGACCCGGGCGCGCACCCGCAGCACCACCTCCGCCACCGCGTTGCGCTCGACTTCCTCGGTGCTGGCGGCCGACAGGTCGGCGGCGTCGACGACCCGCTCGATGCGCGATATCTCGACCGGGAAGGCGGCGGTCAGCAGCTTCATGGTCAGCCGGTCGCCGCGCCTGAGCGGCTGGCTGCCCAGCCAGAACAGGCGGGCGGCGAACTGGCTGGTCTCCAGCGGCGCCTGTTCCAGGTGGCTTGCGATCTGGCCGCGCTCGACGAAGATCTCCTCGTCCAGCGTCACCCCGACCGACTGGCCGGCGGCGGCAGATTGCGGCGGGGCCGCCGCCCCCCAGGCCTCGATGGTGGCAACCCTCGCCCGGCGCTCCCCGGGCGAGAACAGCAGCGTGTCGCCGACGGCAAGCCGCCCGGTCTCGATGCGGCCGGCCACGATGCGGCGATGGTCGAACTTGTAGACGTCCTGGATCGAGAAGCGCAGCGGCCGCTCGACCGGGGCCGGCGGCGCCGCGAAGCCGTCCAGGGCCTCGACCACGGTCAGACCCGTGTACCAGGGCATGCGTGGCGAATGGCCGGCGATGCCGTCCCCTTCCCGGGCGGAGACCGGGATCACGGCGCCGGCCGTCACGCCGATCGCGGCGAGGTAGCCGCGAAGCTCGGCCTCGACCGCGCGGAACCGCGCCTCGGCATAGCCCGCCAGGTCCATCTTGTTCACCACCACCGCCACCTGCCGGACGCCCAGCAGATGCAGCATGTAGCCGTGGCGGCGCGACTGCTCGCGCATGCCCTCGACCGCGTCGATCACCAGCAGCGCGGCATCGGCCGAGGCCGCGCCGGTGATCATGTTCTTCAGGAACTCCTTGTGGCCGGGCGCATCGATGATGACGTAGGGGCGGCTGGCGGTGCGGAAGCGGATCTGGGTGGTGTCGATGGTGATGCCCTGGTCGCGCTCGGCCTGGAAGGCATCCAGCAGGAAGGCCCATTCGAAGGGCATGCCGCGCTTTTCCGAGGAGCGGCGGATCGCTTCCAGCTTGCCGGCGGCCAGCGAGCCGGTGTCATGGATCAGCCGGCCGACCAGGGTGGACTTGCCGTGGTCGACATGGCCGACGATGACGATCTGCAGCGGGGAGGCGGCCATCACATGTACCCGGCGCGGCGCAGCCGCTCGAAGGCGTCCTCGGTCTCGTTGTCCATGGCCCGGCCCGAGCGCTCCGGCACCCGCGTGACCTCCAGCTCGGCGATGATCTCGTCGACGGTGGCGGCCGGGCTGTCGACCGGGAAGGTGATGTCGGTGTCGCCCAGCGAGCGGAAGCGCTTGCCGTCGCGCGCGAAGTAGAGGTCGACCACGGGGATGCCCTCGCGCCGGATGTAGCGCCAGATGTCCAGTTCCGACCAGTGCAGGATGGGATGCACGCGCACATGCGTGCCCGGCGGGAAGTCGGTGTTGTACTGGCCCCAGAACTCCGGCGGCTGGTCGCGGAAATTCCATTCGGCGTTCTCGCCGCGCGGGCTGAAGAAGCGCTCCTTGGCCCGGGTCGGCTCCTCGTCGCGGCGGATGCCGGCGATCACCGCCTCAAGCTGGTGCTCGGCGATCACCCGCTTCAGCGCCTCGGTCTTGCGCGCGGCCGAGCGGGCGGCGGGCGGCAGGCTGGGATCGATCTCCTCGATCGGCGGACACTCGCGCAGGATCAGGTTGATGCCCCATTCCTTCACGTAGCGGTCGCGGAAGGCATACATCTCGGGGAATTTCTTGCCGGTGTCGCAGAAGATCGCCGGAAAGGGCAGATGGCCGAAGAACGCCTTCTTGGCCAGCCAGATCATGACGTTGGAATCCTTGCCCAGCGACCACAGTATGCCCAGGCGGTCGAAGGCGTGGAACGCCTCGCGCAGGATGTGGATCGACTGGGCCTCCAGCGCGTCAAGCGAGTCCATCGCACTGCCCTTCAGTTGCTGCAAGCTTTCTTCCAGGCCCTGCGCCCCGCTCAGGCAAGGTGGCGCTGGAAGAACTCGATCGTGCGCTCGCGCGCGATGCGGGCCGATACCGGCTCGAAGCTGGCGCGATGGTCGCAGTTGAAGCCATGGTCGGCGGGATAGATGTGGTAGGTGATCTCCGGCCGTGCCGCCTTGATCAGCTCCACGTCGGTCAGCGGGATGCCGTGGTCCTTCTCGCCGAAATGCAGCATCACCGGGCAGGCCGGCTTCTCGTCCCGGAAGGGCACGATCTGGCCGCCATAATAGCCGACCGCCGCCGCCACGCCCGAGCAGCGCGTGGCCGACAGGAAGGCGATGGAGCCGCCCCAGCAGTAGCCGACGGTGCCCACCTTGCCGGCGCTCGCCGCGCAGTCGACCGCCGCCTGCACGTCCAGCATCACCTTGTCCCAGGCGCATTTGGCACGGATGTCGCGGCCGGCCTGGATGTCGGCCGGGGTGTAGCCAAGCTCCACCTTCTGCTGGGCGCGGTCGAACAGGGCCGGGCTGACGCACAGGTAGCCGTCGCGGGCATAGCCGTCGCAGACATCGCGCATATGCGCATTCACCCCGAAGATCTCCTGGATCACCACCAGCCCGGCCTTGGGCCGGCCCTCGGGCCCGGCCAGATAGGCGTCGAAGGAATGACCGTCGGTCGCGGTCAGGCGGATCGTGCTGCTGGGCATGGAAGGCAATCCTCGCTCGTGGTGGCGACACCGGTGCGGCGGGTTATAGGCGCAAGCCTGCCGGGCCAGCAATCCTGCCGGTGCCGGCGGGCGCGCCGGGCAGATGCTGACACCGTCTCAGACGTTGAAGCGGAAATGGAAGATGTCGCCGTCCTTGACCAGGTAGTCGGCCCCTTCCACGCGCATCTTGCCGGCATCTCTTGCCCCCTGCTCGCCGCCGCAGGCCACGAAATCGTCATAGGCGATGGTCTCGGCCCGGATGAAGCCGCGCTCGAAATCGGTATGGATCACGCCGGCCGCCTCCGGCGCCCTGGCGCCCTCGCGCACCGTCCAGGCGCGCGCCTCCTTCGGGCCGACGGTGAAGAAGGTGACCAGGCCGAGCAGGCCGTAGCCGGCCCGGATCAGCTTCGCCAGACCCGGCTCGTCGAGCCCCAGGGAAGCCAGGAATTCGGCCTTGTCGGCGGCGTCGGCCAGCTGGGCCACCTCGGCCTCGATGGCGGCCGAGATGACGACGCTGGCCGCCCCCTCGGCCGCAGCCTTCGCCGCCACCTTGGCCGACCAGGCATTGCCGGTGGCGGCGGAGGCCTCCTCGACATTGCACACATAGAGCTGCGGCTTGGCGGTGAGAAGCTGGAGGTCCTTGGCGAGCTTCGCCTCCTCGCCGCTGAAGGCGACCGTGCGGGCCGGCCGGCCGGCCCGCAGCGCGGCCAGCAGCGGCTCGATCACGGCGAGCAGCGCCTTTGCCTCCTTGTCGCCCACCCGGGCGCGCTTCTCCAGGGCCGGGGCGCGCCTCTCCAGGCTCTCCAGATCGGCCAGCATCAGCTCGGTCTCGATGATCTCGGCATCGCGCAGCGGGTCGACCCCGCCCTCGACATGGGTGATGTCCCCATCCTCGAAGCAGCGCAGCACCTGCACGATGGCGTCGGTCTCGCGGATGTTGGCAAGGAACTGGTTGCCCAGCCCCTCGCCGCGGCTCGCCCCCTTCACCAGGCCGGCGATGTCCACGAACTCGATCTGGGTCGGCACCACCTTGGCCGATTTCGCCAGCCGCGCCAGGGTGTCCAGCCGCGGATCGGGCACCGCCACCCGGCCGACATTCGGCTCGATGGTGCAGAAGGGATAGTTCGCCGCCTCCGCCGCCTGGGTCGCGGTCAGCGCATTGAACAGCGTCGACTTGCCGACATTGGGCAGGCCGACGATGCCGCAGTTGAAACCCATCTCAGCACTCCGGGGGTGGCGTGTTGGAAGCGGCCGGCGGCGGGGCGGCCGGCTTCGGCTTGGGCGGCGGCGGCGGGAACACCGCCTCGGCCAGCCGCGTCATGAACATGTTGTCGCGGCCCTCGGCCAGCAGGGGCCAATGGGCGGCGCAGGCGGCAAGCAGCCGGTCGAGCCAGGGCTGCTCGGCCTTGGCGAAGTTCTGCAGCACATAGCCCAGCACCCGGTCGCGGTCGCCCGGATGGCCGATGCCCAGTCGTACCCGCCGGTAGCCCTGGCCGATGGCGGCGTCGAGCGAGCGCAGGCCATTGTGCCCGGCCGCCCCGCCGCCGGACTTCACCTTCACCTTGCCGGGCTTCAGGTCCATCTCGTCGTGGAACACCACCACGCGCTCGGGCGCGATCTTCAGGAACCGCACCGCCTCGCCCACCGACCGGCCGCTCTCGTTCATGTAGGTCAGCGGCTTCAGCAGCAGCGTCCGGTCCGGGCCGCCGCCCAGCTGCTCGGCCAGATAGCCCTGGTAGCGCGCCCGCCAGGGCCCGAAGCCGCCGGCGGCATGGATGGCGTCAAGCGCCATGAAGCCGATGTTGTGGCGCTGGCGCGCATGTTCCGGCCCGGGATTGCCGAGCCCCACCATGAGCAGCATCGGACCTCCCGGGGGCGTTCAGGGGCGTTGCACCGGCCGGCCCCCTTGCCCCCGAAAGAGGGGAGGGGGCCGCCGGATCCTCGGCTCAGCCGGCCGCGTCCTGGGCCGCCACGGCAGCCTCGCGGTCGGTGGTCGGCGGGGCGATGGTGGCGATGGTGAAGTCGCGGTCGGCGATCGCCGGGCGCGAGCCCTCGGGCAGGCTGACGGCGCTGATATGGATCGAATCGCCGATCTTGGTGCCGGTGAGATCGACCACCAGGTGCTCGGGGATGCGGTCGGCGCGGCAGACCATCTCGATCTCGTGCCGCACCACGTTCAGCACGCCGCCCACCTTCAGCCCGGGCGAGGCGGCCTCGTTCTGGAACTGCACCGGCACCATGACATGCACGGTGGTGGATTCCGAAACGCGCAGGAAATCGACATGGATCGGCTCGTCCGTCACCGGATCGAAGGCGACGTCGCGCGGCAGCACGCGATGCCGGGCGCCCGACACCTCCACGTCGAACAGCTTGGTGAAGAAGCCCGGACGGTGCAGTTCCTTGCGGAAGGCCGTGAACGGCACGTTGATCATCACGGGATCCTTCTTCGCGCCATAGATCACGCCGGGAACCTTCCCGGCACGACGTGCGGCGCGGGCGGACCCCTTACCTGCCCGGTCGCGCGTTTCCGCGCTGATCGTCACGATCTCGGTCATTTCGTTCCTCCAAATGGAAACGGCCGGCCTCCAGGGGTGCCGGCGCGGCCGCGGATATAGCGCGCGGCCGCCGGGGTGGCAAGGGCGGGCGTTGCTAGCCCACCGCCTCCAGCTTCACCGCCACCGTCAGCGTGTGCTGGCCGCCCCCCAGGATGACGCCGCGCACCGGCGAGACATCGGCGAAGTCGCGGCCATAGGCGACGGTCACATGCTCGTCGGAGACCACCAGGTCGTTGGTCGGGTCGAGGTCGATCCAGCCGGCGGCCGTGCCGCACCACACCGACGCCCAGGCATGGCTGGCGTCGGCCCCGCGCAGGGCATGCGCGTCCTTGGGCGGATAGGTGCGCAGGTAGCCCGAGGCATAGCGGGCAGGAATCCCCAGCGCCCGCAGGCAGGCGACCTGCAGATGGGCGAAGTCCTGACAGACGCCGCGCCGGGCTGCGAACACGTCGTTCACCGGCGTGGCGACGGCGGTGGTGCCGGGCTGATAGGCGAACTCGTCATGGATGCGGCGGGTCAGGTCGCGGGCGGCCGCCAGCACCGGCCGGCCGCGCGGGAATGACTTGCGGGCCCAGGCGGTGGCCGGCGGGTCGGGCAGGGCCAGCGGCGAG
>CAZEQG010000169.1:2226-6656 GCA_964514295.1 uncultured Alphaproteobacteria bacterium | reverse complement strand
GCCTCGCACAGCTTGCAGGCGATGCAGCGCTCTTCCCCGTTGGCATAGCGGCGCAGCGCATGCTCGCCCCGGAAGCGGGGGCTGAGCGGCCCCTTCTCGAAGGGGTAGTTGATGGTCACCTTGCGCCGGAACATGTAGCGCAGGGTCAGCGCCATGCCCGAGATCAGCTCTGACAGCAGGAACCCGCGCGCGGTGCGATCCAATGTGGCCATGGTCTAGCGGTCCTCCTGCCGGGCGGGCCGGACATTACCCGCCACACCCCGTCGATTGAAGCTCATTTCGGCACCCAGCCGAAGCCGACCAGCACGCCCGCCGTCAGCACCACCCAGGCCAGCGACAGTGGCAGGAACACCTTCCAGCCGAGCCGCATGAGCTGATCATAGCGATAGCGCGGGAATGTCGCCCGCACCCACAGGAAGCAGAACAGCACCAGCGACACCTTGAGCCCGAACCAGATCACGCCGGGCACCCAGGTGAAGGGCGCGATCGCCAGCGGCGGCAGCCAGCCGCCCAGGAACAGGATGGTGGCGATCCCGCTCATCAGGATCATGTTCGCGTATTCGCCCAGGAAGAACAGGGCGAAAGACATGGAGGAGTATTCCACCATGAAGCCCGCCACCAGTTCCGACTCGCCTTCCGGCAGGTCGAAGGGGGCCCGGTTGGTCTCTGCCAGCGCCGAGATGAAGAACACCACGAACATCGGCAGCAGCGGGATGCAGAACCACACCGTCGACTGCGCCTTCACGATGGCCGACAGGTTCAGCGATCCCACGCACAGCAGCACGGTGATGATGACGAAGCCGATCGAAACCTCGTAGGACACCATCTGCGCCGCCGAGCGCAGGGCGCCGAGAAACGGGTACTTCGAGTTGGAGGCCCAGCCGGCGATGATGATGCCATAGACGCCGAGCGAGCTGATCGCGAACAGATACAGCACGCCGACATTGATGTCCGACAGCACCCAGCCCTCGTCGAAGGGGATCACCGCCCAGGCGATGACGCTGAGCACGAAGGTCAGCATCGGCGCCATCAGGAACAGCACCCGGTTTGCCCCGGCCGGCAGGATGGTTTCCTTCGACAGCAGCTTCAGCGCATCGGCGAAGGGCTGCAGCAGGCCGAAGGGACCGACCACATTGGGGCCCTTGCGGAGCTGGATGGCGCCGATCACCCGCCGCTCGGCATAGGTGAGGTAGGCGACGGCCACCAGGATCGGCACCATGATCGCCAGGATCTGGGCGACGATGATGCCCGCCGGCAGGGCGTATCCGCGCAGGAATTCATCCATGGGTGCCGGTTCCCTTGACCGGGCCGGTTACGAAGGCCTGGGTGCAGGACGCCATGGTCGGCGAGCAGCGGCTGATCGGATCGGTCATGTAGTAGTTCGCCACGGCCGGGACGAAAGGTGCGGCCGCGATCGGCCCGTCACCGCCGAAGGGCCCCCAGGGCGCCGGCTCGACCTCGCCGATGGCGGCAAGGCCCGGATGGGCCTCGAACATGGCCCGGCGCAGGCCGGCCAGATCGTCGAAGGGCAGCGTCCGGCCACAGGCCTCGGACAGGGCGCGGATGATCTTCCAGTCCTCGCGCGCCTCGCCCGGCGGAAACACCGCCTGGCGGGCGAGCTGCGGCCGGCCCTCGGTGTTCACATAGGTGCCGTGCTTTTCGGTATAGGCCGCACCGGGCAGGATCAGGTCGGCGCGATGGGCGCCCTCGTCGCCATGGTGGCCCTGATAGATCACGAAGGCGCCGCCGAGCCTGTCCATCGGCAGCTCGTCGGCACCCAGCAGATAGACCACCGCCATGTCGCCGGCCAGCATGCCGTCGCGGTCGCGCCCGCCCGCGCCGGGCAGGAAGCCGAGGTCGAGCCCGCCCACCCGGGCGGCGGCGGTATGCAGCAGGTTGAAGCCGTTCCAGCCGTCGCGCACCAGGCCGCAGGCATCGGCCAGCCGGCGGGCGGCGCCAAGGATCGCGGCCCCGTCGGGCCGGGTCAGCGCGCCCATCCCGAGCACGATCATCGGCGCCTTCGCGGCCTTCAGCGCCTCGGCGACCGGATGCGCCCCGCCCTCGATCGCCGGGAGCAGGCGCGGATCGTTGCCCAGGTCCTCCACCGGAAAGGTCAGGTCGGGCGCCGGCCCGATCGACCATGCCTTCAGCCCCGCCGCCAGCCAGCGCTTGCGCAGCCGGGCCGCCACCAGGGCCAGGAGCCCGATCGCAGCCGACGAACAGCACGGCATCGGCCTGCTCGATGCCGGCGATCGTCGTGTTGAACAGATAGGCCGCCCGCGGCGCGCCGGTCAGGGCGGCGCCATCCTGCCGGCAATCCAGGCTGGTGACGCCGAGCGCGCCCATCAGCGCCTGCAGCGCGAACATGGATTCCGCATCGCACAGGTCGCCGGCGATGGCCCCCACCCGGCCCGGCTCGGCCGCCGTCAGCCGGGCCGCCGCCAGGGCCAGCGCCTCGCCCCAGCCGGCCTCGCGCAGGCGGCCATTCTCGCGGATGTAGGGCCGGTCGAGGCGCTGGCGCTTCAGCCCGTCGCAGGCGAAGCGCGACTTGTCGGCCAGCCACTCCTCGTTCACCGCCTCGTTCAGCCGCGGCAGGATGCGCATCACTTCGCCGCCGCGCGAATCGATGCGGATCGCGGCCCCCACTGCATCCAGCACATCGACCGATTCGGTCTTGCGCAGCTCCCAGGACCGGGCGGTAAACGCATAGGGCTTGCTGGTCAGTGCCCCGACCGGGCAGAGGTCGATGACATTTCCCGACAGCTCGCTCGCCAGCGCCTGCTCCAGATAGGTGGTGATCTCCATGTGCTCGCCACGGCCCACGGCGCCGAGCGTCTCCACCCCCGCCACCTCGGTGGCAAAACGGATGCAGCGCGTGCAGTGGATGCAGCGCGTCATCACCGTCTTCACCAGCGGGCCCATGTCCTTGTCCCGCACGGCCCGGCGCAGCTCCTTGCTGCGGCCATGGTCATAGCCATAGGCCATGGCCTGGTCCTGCAGGTCGCATTCGCCGCCCTGGTCGCAGATCGGGCAGTCGAGCGGATGGTTCAGCAGCAGGAACTCCATCACGCCATTGCGCGCCTTCCTGACCACCGGCGTGTCGGTCCTGATCACCATGCCCTCGCCCGCCGGCATCGCGCAGGAGGCGATGGGCTTGGGCGACTTCTCCATTTCCACCAGGCACATCCGGCAGTTGCCGGCGATCGACAGGCGCTCGTGATAGCAGAAGCGGGGGATCTCCTTGCCGGCCGCCTCGCAGGCCTGCAGCACCGTGGCGCCCGGCGGCACCTCGACCTCGATCCCGTCGACCTTCAGTTTGGGCATGTGTCAGGGCTTCCCGGCTTGCTGGGCGGCGTGGGCGGCGAACAGATCGGCGACGGCGACGCCGTTGATCCACATGCCGTCCACATTGCAGTCGCGGATCACCACCCCGGCAAGGTTGGCGTTGATGATCTTGGCGTGACGCAGGTTCACGTCGTCAAGGCTGGCGCCGGCCATGTCGATGTCCTGGAGCAGCGCGCCCGGCATGCTGCTGTCCTGTATGGTGGCGCCGGCAAGGTTCGCCCGCTTCACCGAAAGCCGGGACAGGTTCACGTTCTCCAGCATGGCTGCGGACAGGTTCACGTCGTGGAAGCGCGAGCCGGCAATGTCGCAGGCCTCGACCTCCAGCCTTTCGCACTGGCCTTCGATATGCATCGCTCAGTCCGCCGCCAGGGGACGGGCGGTCGCCTGGCGCGCCGTCCGGCGGGCCAGGATGCGACGCTCCATCTCCGGCCGGAAATGCCGGATCAGGCCCTGGATGGGCCAGGCCGCGGCATCGCCCAGGGCGCAGATGGTATGGCCTTCGACCTGCCGGGTCACGTCCTCCAGCATGTCGATCTCGGCGATGTCGGCATCGCCCTTCACCATCCGCTCCATCACCCGCCACATCCAGCCCGTGCCTTCGCGGCAGGGCGTACACTGGCCGCAGCTCTCATGCTTGTAGAAGTAGCTGAGGCGGGCGATCGCCTTCACCACGTCCGTCGACTTGTCCATCACGATCACGGCCGCGGTGCCGAGGCCCGAACGGACCTCGCGCAGGCTGTCGAAATCCATCAGCACGCTGTCGCAGATGTCCTTCGGCAGCAGCGGCACGGAGGAACCACCGGGGATCACCGCCAGAAGATTGTCCCAGCCGCCGCGCACGCCGCCGGCATGCTTTTCGATCAGCTCCCGCAGCGGGATGCCGAGCTCCTCCTCGACATTGCACGGCTTGTTCACATGGCCGGAGATGCAGAACACCTTCGGCCCGGCGTTCTTCGGCCGGCCGATGCCGGCAAACCAGGCCGATCCCCGGCGCAGGATCGTGGGCACCACGGCGATGGATTCGACATTGTTGACCGTGGTCGGGCAGCCATAGAGCCCGCATTGCGCCGGGAAGGGCGGCTTCA
>CAZEQG010000169.1:0-2210 GCA_964514295.1 uncultured Alphaproteobacteria bacterium | reverse complement strand
CTGCTTGCCTTCCAGGCTTTCCAGCAGCGCCGATTCCTCGCCGCAGATATAGGCGCCGGCGCCACGGTGGACGTAGAGGTCGAAATCCCAGCCCGAGCCGCAGGCGTTCCGCCCGATCAGCCCGGCCTCATAGGCCTGGCCGATGGCGATCTCAAGGTTGCGGGCCTCGTTGTAGAACTCACCGCGCACATAGATGTAGCAGGCATGGGCGCCGATGGCGAAGCTGGCCAGCAGCGCGCCCTCGATCAGCTTGTGCGGGTCGTGGCGCAGGATGTCGCGATCCTTGCAGGTGCCGGGCTCGCTCTCATCGGCATTGATCACCAGATAATGCGGTCGCGGGCTCTCCTTCGGCATGAAGGACCATTTCAGCCCGGTCGAGAAGCCGGCCCCGCCGCGCCCGCGCAGGCCGCTGGCCTTCACCTCCTCGATGATCGCCTCGCGGCCCTTCTCCAGCAGCGCCCGGGTGCCGTCCCAGTCGCCGCGCCGGCGGGCACCCTCCAGGCCCCAGTCCTGCCCGCCATAGAGGTTGGTGAAGATGCGGTCCTCGTCGCGCAGCATCAGTCCTCTCCTGCGGGCTGGTTGAAGGCCAGCAGCGTCCTCGGGCCGCCGGCGGGGGCGCTGTTCTGGCGCCCGGCCACGGACCCCCTGGCCGGCGGACGGCCCGCCGCCAGATCGTCGAGCAGCCGTTCGGTCGAGGCGCCGTCCAGGTCCTCGTAGAAATCGTCGTTCACCTGGATGATCGGCGCGTTCACGCAGGCCCCGAGGCACTCGACCTCCTGCATCGAGAACTGGCCGTCGGCGGTGCGCTCACCAAAGCCGATGCCAAGCTTGCGCCGGCACGCCTCTACCACCTGGTCGGAGCCGCGCAGCCAGCAGGGCGTGGTGGTGCAGAGCTGGAGATGCCAGCGCCCCACCGGCTGGAGGTGGAACATGGTGTAGAAGGTGGCGATCTCCAGCACCCGGATCGGCGCCAGGCCGAGGAAGGCGGCCACCGCCTCGATCGCCTCGCGCGGCAGCCAATTGTCGTTCTGCCGCTGCGCCAGATCGAGCAGCGGCAGCACCGCCGACTGCTGCCGGCCTTCCGGATACTTGGCGATGATCGCCCTCGCCTTCTCCAGGTTCTCCGGGGTGAAGCTCCAGCCGCTCAACGGTCGATCTCCCCGAACACGATGTCGAGCGACCCGATGATCGCGACGGTGTCCGCCAGCATGTGGCCGCGGCTCAGGAAATCCATGGCCTGCAGGAAGGCGAAGCCGGGCGCGCGGATCTTGCAGCGATAGGGGCGGTTGCTGCCATCGGCCACGAGATAGACGGCAAACTCACCCTTGGGCGCCTCGACCGCGGTGTAGGTCTCGCCCGCCGGCACGCGGTAGCCTTCGGTGTAGAGCTTGAAGTGGTGGATCAGCGCCTCCATCGAGCGCTTCATCTCGCCGCGTGGCGGCGGCGCGATCTTCCGGTCTGTGGTGGCATGGGGGCCATCCGGCATCTTTTCAACGCATTGCCGGATGATCTTCAAGCTCTCGCGCATCTCGGCCATGCGCACGAGATAGCGCGAATAGCAGTCGCCGCGGGTGCCAACCGGAATGTCGAAATCCATCTCGGCATAGGCGTCATAGGGCTGCGCCTTGCGCAGGTCCCAGGCCAGTCCCGAGCCGCGCAGGCAGGGGCCGGAGAAGCCCCAGTCCAGCGCATCGGCGGCTGAGATGGTGCCGATATCCACCGTGCGCTGCTTGAAGATGCGGTTCTCGGTCAGCAGCGCCTCGATATCGTCCACCACCTTGGGGAAACGCTCGCAGAAGGCCGCGATGTCCTCGAGCAGCCCGGCCGGCAGGTCCTGATGCACCCCGCCGGGGCGGAAATAGGCGGCATGCAGACGGGCGCCGGAGACCCGCTCGTAGAACTCCATCAGCACCTCGCGCTCCTCGAAGCCCCAGAGCAGCGGCGTCATCGCCCCGACATCGAGCGCGAAGGTGGTGATGTTCAGGATATGGTTGAGGATGCGGGAAATCTCGGCGAACAGCACCCGGATGTACTGGCCGCGCCGGGGCACCTCGATGCCCAGCAGCTTCTCGACGGCAAGCGCATAGGCATGCTCCTGCGACATCGGGGCCACATAGTCCAGCCGGTCGAAATAGGGCACGGCCTGCAGATAGGTCTTGTACTCGATCAGCTTCTCGGTGCCGCGATGCGGCAGGCCGATATGCGGATCG
>CAZEQG010000168.1:0-6665 GCA_964514295.1 uncultured Alphaproteobacteria bacterium | reverse complement strand
AGGTGATGAAGATTCCGCCGGCCACCGGCCGGCTGCGCGGCGCCATCGACCGGCTGCCCAGCCCGCTGCGGCTCTGGCAGCGCCTGCGCCGGGCCTGAGCCAGGGGCGGCCGGGGCCGCCTCAGGGCGAAAAGCTGCGCATCTTGCCGGGGTTCAGCAGGCCCAGCGGATCGACCCCGCGCTTGAAGCCGAGCTGATCGCCCGGCAGGCGCTTGTGCCGGGTGCCATCCTCGAGCGTGTAGACATGCGGGTTGGCGATCCACACGTCATGCGCCTCGTGGTCGTCGATGATGTCCTTGAGGCGCTCGGGCGTGGTGTAGCGCACGATCTGCAGGGCCGAGCAGGTGACGGCGCCGGCGAAGCGGATGAACTCCAGGTGCAGCTTCACCTCCTCGCCATAGCGGGCGGCCATGAACTCCACCATCTCGACGTTGCGGCCAACCGGGAACAGGCTCTGCAGATAGGTGATGCCCTTGTCCTTCTTCAGCACCTGCAAGGTGGTGTGGTTCCAGGTGTACTCGTAGAAGGGGGTGGCGGCGGGGTCCATCTCGGCGGCCACCGCATCCTGTTCGGCATCCACCCGCCCGCCATGGCTGCGCACCAGATCGGCGAAGGCCGGCAGCGACATCGGCGCCACCATGCAGATGGCGATCGGGCGGCCCGGCTCCAGCCGGCCGGCGATCTCGCGGAAATGCTGCGGGATCGGCCAGTCGACGATGCTGCACAGCTTCTTGGCGATGCCGTCGGCCGCGGCCAGGGCCTGGCCGAAGCGGGTGGCCGATGCCAGGTCGGCGAAGGACACCACACGGTCGAGCCAGGCCATCGCCGGGGCCAGCGCGATGTCGAGGCGGGTGATGATGCCGGTGGTGCCATAGGTGTGGTTGACCATGTTGGTCTCCTCCCCCACCAGGTCGAGCACGCGCGGGCTTTCCTCCACCGTCACCACGCGGGCGGCATTGACGTTGCCGGGTTCGCGCAGGCCCCCCCACTGGATCGAGCCGATGCCGCCGCTGCCGCCGGCGACGAAGCCGGCAATGGTGGCGCTGCGCTTGGTCGAGGGATACATGCGCAGCTCGAAGCCCTGCGGGCGGGCCCAGCGGTCGATGTCGATCAGCCGCACCCCGGCATCCAGGGTGGCCACGCCATCCACCAGCGCGTGGCAGGTGGCCATGCCGGTCATGTCCAGCACCGCCCCGCCGGCCAGCGGCACCGCCTGGCCGTAATTGCCGGTGCCGGCACCGCGCGGCGTCAGCGGCACGCGGTGGCGCGCGGCCGCGGCGGCGACGGCGACGACATCGGCTTCGTGCCGCGGGCAGACCACCAGGGCTGCGTATTTGCCGGTCAGCTCGGCCTTCAGGATCGGGCTGTACCAGAAAAAGTCGCGGCTCTTCTGCTTCACCAGGGCCGGCTCATCGATCACCGGCACCTCGCCCAGGGCCTTGCGGAAACCGTCGATGTCCATGGCGCTCCCCTAGCGGAACAGGTCGTCGAGTTCGGCGTAGTCCGGCGGTGTCGCCGCGATCGGCCGGCCGGCGCGCAGGACGACGCGATCGCCCTGCGGGCGCGACAGCAGCTCGCTCCAGTTGCGGCCGCGGAACAGCACCAGATCGGCCGGCGCGCCCACCCGCAGATGCCCGCGATCCAGCCCCATGATGGCGGCGGGCGTGGCCGTGAGGGCCAGCGGCCAGTCGCCGACCGGGCGGTCGAGATGGCCGATCCTGACCGCCTCGCGGAACACTTCCAGCATGTCGAGATCGCCATAGCCGTAGAAGGGATCGCGGGTGTTGTCGGAGGCGATGGCGACCGCGATGCCGCGGGCCTTCAGCTCATGCAGCAGGGTGACGCCGCGCCAGCGCGGGGTGCGGCCGGGCACCCTGTCCTGCAGGAACATGTTGCACATCGGCAGGCTGACCACGGCGATGCCGGCTTCGGCCGCAAGCTCCATCGCGTGCCCGGCATCGGGGCGCTGCGCCAGGCTGCAGCAATGCCCCGCCAGCACCCGGCCGGAAAAGCGGTTGCGGCGGACCGCCCGGGCCACCTCGTCCAGGGTGCGGCTGGCGGGGTCGGCGCTCTCGTCGACATGCAGGTCGAGGTCGAGCCCGCGCTCCGCGGCAAGCCGCACCACCGTGTCGAGCAGCCCCGGCAGGCCCGGCACCGGATATGTCACGCAGCCCAGCACCCCGCCGGCGGCTGCCACGCGGTCGGCCAGCAGCCGGCCGCGGTCGTCGGCAAAGGCTTCGACGGTGATGATGGAGGCGGCCTGAAGGGTGATGCGGTCGCGCCACTCGGCCCGCATCTCGGTGAAGACGGGCCAGGAGATGGCGTCCTGCGGGGGCAGGGAATCGAGATGCGTGCGCAGCGCCACCGTGCCGTGGGCATGGGCGCAGCGCAGCGAGAAGTCCATCCGCCGGCGCACGTCCTCGGCGCTCCAGCGGGCAGCGCGGTCGGCCGTGGTGGCCTTCAGCGCGCCCTCGAAGGTGCCGTCGGGATTCTCCTGGCGCGGCCAGATATGGCCCTTGTCGATATGGGTGTGCAGGTCGACGAAGCCCGGCCACACCATGCCGCCGCCAAGGTCGACCACCGGTGCCCCGGGCGGCGATGCCTCGGCCAGGCGCCCGTCGACGATGGCAAGGTTCAGCCGCGTCAGCTCTGCCGCCTCGCCCAGGAAGCATCCGGGCACGCTGGCGTTGGCCAGCACCAGGGCCGGCGCCTGGGGTACCGCCACGAAGCCCATCAGTTCTCGCGCTTCAGGGCGCTTTCGTGCCACCTGCGCAGCAGCAGATGCGACAGCAGCGTGGTCAGCGCGTAGACCGCGACGCCGGTCAGCGAAATCAGGATGAGGGCGGCGAACATGCGCGGGATGTTCAGGCGGTAGCCCGCTTCCAGGATGCGGAAGGCCAGCCCCGACCCGCGCCCGGCGGTGCCGGCGGCGAATTCGGCCACCACCGCGCCGATCAGCGACAGCCCGCCGCCGATGCGCAGCCCCCCCAGGAAATAGGGCAGGGCCGAGGGCAGCCGCAGGAAGCGCAGGGTCTGCCAGGAGTTGGCGCCATAGAGCTGGAACAGGTTGATCAGGTTGTGGTCGGCGGAATTGAGGCCGAGCGTGGTGTTGGACAGGATCGGGAAGAAGGCCACGATCCAGGCGCAGATCAGAAGCGCGACATAGGGGTTGTCGACATAGATCAGGATCAGCGGCGCGATGGCGATGATCGGCGTGACCTGCAGGATCACGGCATAGGGAAACAGCGTTAGCTCAACGATCTTCGACTGGGTGAACAGGATGGCCAGGCCAACCCCGCCCGCCACCGCCACGGCGAGCGCCATCGCCATGATCTGCAGCGTGATCAGCAGCGAGGGATAGAGGGTGTGCCAGTCGTTCCACAGGGCGACCGCCACCAGGCTGGGGCCGGGCAGGATGTAGTGCGGGATCTGGTGGTACCAGACGATCCACTCCCAGCCGCCCAGGGCCAGCACCCCGACGCCGAGCGGCAGGGCGATGCGGGCGACGCGCAGGAAGCGCTCGCTGCGCTGGCGGCGCCGCTCCTCGGCATCGAGGGGGATGGTATCGGCGGTCATTCGTTCATGCCGGCGCGCAAGGCGGCCGAGACCCTGCGGCAGTAGTCGTTGTAGGGGGCCGAGGTGCGGAACTCCTCGCCGCGCGGATAGGGGGCGTCGATCGCCAGGTCGGCGACGATGCGTCCGGGGCGCGGGGCCATCACCACGATGCGGCTGGACAGGTAGACGCTTTCATAGACCGAATGGGTGACGAAGATCACCGTCCAGCGCTGGCCGGCCCACAGGGTCAGCAGATCGTTGTTGAGCTTCTGCCGGGTGATCTCGTCGAGGGCCGCGAAGGGCTCGTCCATCAGCAGCACGTCGGGGTCGGTGACCAGGGCGCGGGCGATGGACACCCGCATCTTCATGCCGCCCGACAGCGCGCGCGGGTAGCTGTCCTCGAAGCCGGCGAGCCCGACCCGGGCGATCGCCTCGCGCACCCGCTCGGCCGCCAGCCGGCGCGGCTGCCATTGCAGGCGCAGCGGCAGATAGACGTTGTCGAACACCGTGGCCCAGGGCATCAGCGTGGGTTCCTGGAAGACGAAGCCGATGCGCCCGTCGGGCCGGCCGCCCGGCCCCTTGCCGCCGGCCCACCACTCGATGCGCCCGCGCGTCGCCTCGCCGAGACCGGCGATGATCCGCAGCGCCGTGGACTTGCCGCAGCCCGACGGCCCCAAAAGGCTGACGAACTCGTGCCGGCCGATGGCAAGGTCGAGGCCCGCCAGCGCCTGCGTGCCATTGGAGAATATCTTGTCGACGCCGGTCAGCCGGACCAGGGCCGTCGCCGGAGAGGGGGGCTGCCGCGGCACGGCCGCGGCAGCCGGAAGCGCTGTCACATCCCCACCTTCTTGTTCACGAACTTCAGCGTGTAGGCCTTGGACAGGTCGAGGTCGGCCGGGAACAGGCCGCCGGCCGCCGAATCGGCCAGGAAATCCTTCCAGCGCTGGTCGGTCATCGCACCGATGCCAAGCGTCTCGGCATCGCCCGACTTCACGATGCCATAGTCGATCATCGCCTTCAGGGAGAAGGCGAGCTGATCGTCGGCCATGTCGGGATTGTCCTTCTTGATCAGCGCATCGGCCTTGGCCCGGGCCTCGGCGCTGCCCTTGTAGATGTAGCCGTCCCAGCCCTTGATGGTGGCGTCGACGAAGCGCTGCACCAGGTCCGGCTTCTCGTTCACCAGCCGCCAGGAGGTGGAGATGGTGGTGGAATAGGTCTTGTAGCCGCTGTCGGCCAGCAGATGGACCACCGGCTTGAAGCCGCCCTGCTTTTCCACCGCGAAGGGCTCGCTGGTGACATAGCCCTGCTGGGCCACCCGCTTGTCGGCGATGAACGGGCCGGGGTTGAAGGTGTAGGGGCGGATCTGGTCGTCGGTGAAGCCGTATTTCACCTTCAGCCACTGCCAGTAGGTGGTGCGCGCGCCGGTCGAGATCAGGATCGGCTGGCCCTTCAGCTTTTCCAGCGTGTCCAGCCCCTGGCCGGGATGGGTCATCAGGATCTGCGGGTCCTTCTGGAAGATCGCGGCGACCGTGACCATGGGGATGTTGTTCTGCACGAAGTTGAACGCCTCGTGCATGTTGGAGCCCATGTTGAAGTCGATCCGCCCGGCCGCCAGAAGCTGGGGATGGCTGACCTGCGGCCCGCCCTGGCGGATCTCCACCTCCAGCCCGTATTCCTTGTAGATGCCGTTGGCGACCGCATAGTAGTAGCCGCCGTGTTCGGCCTGGGCCTTCCAGTTGGTGCCGAAGATCACCTTGTCCTGGGCGGCGGCCTCAAGGGCGACCGCGCCTTGGGCGGCGGCGGCCAGGGCGGCACCGGCCAGCAGCCTCGTCATCATCGTCATGGCGTAACCTCCGTGGGCAGACGGCCGGAAAAGGCAAGAAACGTACCAGCGCAACCCGCATGCTTTCGTGACCGAGACTAGCGCAGCCCCGCCGAAAAATCAGGCACTCCGCGCTGCGATTGACCATGGCCGAGGCAGCCGTGACAAGGGGCATGGCCGCGAGTATGGTCCGCCCGCCCAACCCCACGGAGCCCGCAATGCTGATCGCGCAGTTCACCGACATGCACGTCCAGCCCCGTGACGTGCTGACATTCGGCGAGGTTCACACCGCCGGCCATCTGGAGCGCGCCGTCGCCCATGTGAACAGCCTGCCGGAACGGCCCGACTGCCTGCTGCTGACCGGCGACCTGACCAATGACGGCCTGCCCGAGCAGGTGGCGACCCTGAAGGAGATCCTGGCCGGGCTGACGGTCCCCTACTACCTGGTGCCCGGCAACCACGACCACCGCGAACTGCTGCGCGATGCCTTCGGGCATCTGGGATACCTGCCGGCGGCCGGAAGGCTGAACTATGTGATCGAGCGGCACCCGCTGCGGCTGATCGGCATGGACAGCCTGGTCGACGGCCACCATCACGGCGAGCTGGGGGCAGAGGCCATCGCCTGGCTCGATGCGCGGCTGGCCGAGCAGCCCGGGCGGCCGACCGTGGTGTTCTTCCACCATCCCCCCTTCGCCACCGGCATCGACCGCATGGATTCGACCATGCTGCGCGACCACGGCGCCCTCGCCGAGGTGATCGGCCGCCACCGCCAGGTCGAGCGCATCCTGCTCGGCCACATGCACCGGCCGATCCAGGCGCGCTTTGCCGGCACTATCGCCTCGACCTGCGCCGGCACCGCCCATCAGGTCGCCCTGCGCTTCGGCAAGGGCGAGGGGCTGCGCCGCACGGCCGAGCCGCCGATGGTCCAGCTCCACTGGTGGAACGGGGCGATGCTGGTCACCCACACCACCTATGTCGACAGCTTCGGCGGCCTCAGCACCTTCCACGACAACCACACCAGGATCGCCGCCGGCTGAGCGGCGTCATGGAGGAGGACCCGTTCTTCCGGCATTATTTCGCGCGCGTCGACCGCGCCGTCGCGGCCAGCTTCAGCGAGGCGCAGCGGGCCGCGATCAAGCGCATGTTCGGGGCGCGCGGGGCCGGGCGGCACTGGGTGGATCTGCGCCTGTCGGTGCCGTTTCCCGGGCGGCGCTTCTATCTGGTGCTGCTGCTGGGGCCGGAGCGGCGCGCGGCCGACCGGCTGCGCCGCGAGGGGCTGGTCGGCGGGC
>CAZEQG010000167.1:0-6672 GCA_964514295.1 uncultured Alphaproteobacteria bacterium | reverse complement strand
CGCCGCCGTCAGGCGGCCAGCACCGGCAGCGCGCCCTCGGCGCCGGCGGGCTCGCCCAGGTCCCAGAACAGGCCGGTCATGATCAACAGCCCCTCGCGCACCACCGGCGCCAGCATGTGCTCGTCCGGCGCGTGCTGGCTGCAGGAGGGATAGGAGTGCGGCACCCAGATGGTCGGCATGTCCAGGATGTCGGCGAACACGTCGTTGGGCAGCGAGCCGCCGAGATTGGGCAGCACCGCCGGCGGGCGGCCGGCCGTGCGCTCGATCGACCGGGCGGCCCAGCGCACGTAGTCGTGGTCCGGGTCGAGCCTGGTGGCGGCCATCGCCTCGTCCATGGTCGCGGTCACCGTGACCATGGGAAAGCCGTGGGCATCGAGGTGGCGGCGCAGGGCGGGGATGAACTGCCGCCAGTCGGAGCCGGCGACGAAGCGCATCTGGCAATGGGCCGAGGCGACGGGCGGGATGGCGTTCACCGGCCGCTCCGGATTGCCGGTCTTGAAGGCCAGCACCTCGAAGGAATTCCAGGCGAAGCACCGCTCGATCGGGGTCAGGCCGGGCTCGCCCCAGTCGGGGTCGATCGACGGGCCGTCGCTGCCGCCATCGACCTCGAGCCCCGCCAGCGCCCGGCGCACCGAATTGGGGATCGGTGCCGGCCTGAGCTCGGGCACCCGGATCACGCCCTTGCCGTCGATGATGCAGGCGAGGGCGTTGGCAAGGATGGTTCCGGGGTTGGCGATCAGCCCGCCCCAGTTGCCGGAATGGTGGCCCCCCTCGCGCAGCCGCACCGTGAGGTCGAAGTTGAAGCAGCCGCGGGTGCCAAGGAACAGGGTCGGTCGGTCGGCCGAAAGCCGCGGCCCGTCGGAGGCGATCAGCAGGTCGGCGGCAAGCCGCTGGCGATGGGCGGCGGCGACCTCGGCAAGCCCCGGCGATCCTGTCTCCTCGCCCGTCTCGACCAGCGCCTTCACGTTGAAGCCGAGCCGGCCGCGCGTCGCCAGCACGCTGGCCAGGGCGGCGATGTTGATCGAGTGCTGGCCCTTGTTGTCGGCGGTGCCGCGGCCGTAGATGCGCTCGCCCTCCTGGGCCAGCAGCCAGGGGCCGCGCCCCTTGCGCCACTGTTCGGCATAGCCGCGGATGACGTCGCCATGGCCATAGGTGAATACGGTCGGCAGGCCCGGATCCTCGATCCGCTCGGCCAGCAGGAACGGGCCGTAGGGCTGCCGGGGATTGTCGACCACCTCCCAGGTGAAGCCGAGGGCGGCGAGGGACGGGCCGATCTCGTCGGTCAGATAGGCGCGCAGGGCGGGGCCGCTGTCGGCCTCCTGGCTTTCGGTCGGAAAGGCGACGCGGCGCGCCAGTGTCGCCAGGAACTCGCCGCTGTCGAAATGGGCCGCCGCCGCGTCCAGTGCCTGCTGCCGGGTCATGCCGTTCGCTCCTTGTGACCGCCGCGAACCGCCTCGCGGTGGAAGATGTAGATGCCGCTGGCCAGCACGATGGCCGACCCGATCCATACCGTCAGATGCGGCCAGTCGCCCCAGATAAGGCTGCCATAGACCACCGCCCAAAGCATCTGGGTGTACTGGAAGGGCGCCACCACTGCCGCCGGCGCCACCCGGTAGGCGGTGACGATGCAGATCATCGCCGCCCCGTTGAACAGCCCCATCACCAGGAACACCGGCAGGTCGGCCGCCGCGATCGGCAGCGCCCCGGTGAACAGCAGCAGCACGGCCGATCCGGCCACGCCGATCAGGTTGCCGTGGAAGACGAAGGCGGCGCTGGGGTCGACCGGGCCCATCCGGCGCACGATCAGCACCGAGATGCCGTAGAGCAGGGCCGAGGCGACCGGCAGCAGCAGGGCAAGGTCGAAGCCGCCGCTGCCCGGGCGCAGCATCACCATGACGCCGAGGAAGCCGATCAGCACCGCCGTCCAGCGCCGCCAGCCCACCTTCTCGCCCAGCATCGGCACCGACAGCGCGGTGATGAACAGCGGGGCCGCGAAC
The DNA here is from genome assembly GCA_964514295.1 of uncultured Alphaproteobacteria bacterium. Lineage (GTDB taxonomy): Bacteria > Pseudomonadota > Alphaproteobacteria > CAZEQG01 > CAZEQG01 > CAZEQG01. The sequence goes on along the minus strand of CAZEQG010000167.1, from coordinate 4,675 downwards.
ATGATGGCGTAGGCATCGGCCAGCGGCATCATGGTGTAGGCGAAGAAGGCGGTGTAGCCGCTGGCCAGCCCGAACAGGGCGCGCAGCACCTGGCCGGGAAGGTTGCGCGTGCGCACCGCCTTCAGCCCGCCGCGGTACCAGGCGTAAAGCGCGAGCGGCAGCAGGCCCATCAGGCTGTTGAACAGCACCACCTGGGGCAAGGGATATCCGGCCGACAGCCACTTGATGGCGACATCCATCAGGCTGAACAGGAAGAAGGCCGCGAACGCCAGCGGAATGCCGGCGCGCGGGTTCGCGGGCAGCAGCGTCACCGGCCGAGCGCCATGCTCTGCGGCAGCCACAGCGCGAGCTGCGGGAAGGCCATCAGCACGGCAAGGCCCAGGATGATCAGCAGCACATGCGGCAGCACCCCGGCAATGACCCGCGACATCGGCGCCTCGGCGATCGACTTGATGACGAACAGGTTCATGCCGACCGGCGGCGTGATCAGCGCCAGCTCCAGGTTGATGGTCAGGAGGATGCCGTACCACACCGGGTCGATCTTCAGCGCCACCAGCACCGGCAGCACGATCGGCGTGGTGATGAGGATGATCGAGATGGTCTCCAGGAACATGCCGAGCACGAAGATCACCGCCATCACCGCCAGCAGGAACTGCAGCGGCGAGACGCCGGCCTCCACCACCAGCGCCACCAGCTCCGCCGGGATCCGCAGCACCGTCAGCACATGGCCGAAGATGGCGGCGGCGGCCAGGATCAGGAACAGCATGGAGGTGGTGCGCGCCGTATCCACGGCGGCGCGGTAGAGGTCGGCCCAGCCGAAGTTGCGGTACACGAAGGCGGCGATCGCCAGCGCCAGGATGGCGCCGACCGCCGCCGCCTCGGTGGCGGTGAAGACGCCGAAATACATGCCGCCCAGCACCAGCGGCGGCAGGATCAGCGCCCAGAACGCCTTGCGCAGCGCCGCCAGGCGCTCCCCCCAGCCCGAGCGCGGCAGGGCCTGGCCGCCGCCCGTCACCATCGCCTGGACCACGCAGAAGGCGCAGAGCAGGGCCGACAGCAGCAGCCCCGGCACCACGCCCGCCATGAACAGCGCGCCGATCGAGGTGTCCGAGACCACGCCATAGAGCACCATCGGCCCGGAGGGCGGGATCAGGATGCCCAGCGTGCCGCCCGCCGCCACCACGCCATAGGCCACCCGGTCGCGGTAGCCATAGCGCAGCATCTGCGGGATCGCGGCACTGCCGATGGTCAGCGCCGTCGCCACCGAGGAGCCGGCGATCGCGGCGAACACCGTGCAGCTCAGCACCGTCGCCACGGCCAGCCCCCCCGGCCAGTGGCGCACGAAGGTGTGGGCGGTGCCGTAGAGGTCGTCCACCACCTTGGCCTTGATCATCACATGGGCCATCAGCGCGAACAGCGGGATGGCAACCAGCAGGTAGCTGTCGAGCTTGCCGAACACCACGTCGCCGATGCCGCCGAGCCGGCCCTCGGCCAGCAGCTCGACGCCGATGGCGGTCAGCCCCAGCCCGGCGAAGATCGGGATGCCGGTCAGCAGCACCAGGATCATCGCCACCAGGATGGCGGCGAGCGTCATTCGCGCCCCGCCGCCAGCAACCGCGCCAGCCGGGCAAGCGCGGCCAGGCCCAGCAGCGCCGCCCCGCCGGGCACGAAGGCCTGCGGGATCCACATCGGCATCGCCAGCGTGCCCGTCGAGCGCATGCCGATCATGTGGCTGAACGCCATCATCTCCCAGCCGCCGGCGATCAGCAGGGCGCAGAAGGTGGCAACCGCGACCAGCCCCAGCATCTCGCTCCAGCGCCGGGCCGGCGCCCCCAGCCTTTCGGTCAGCACGTCGACCGAGATGTGCTCGCGCCGGCGCAGCACGTCGGCCGCCGCCAGCATGACCGCGGCGACGGTGAGGTAGCCGACCAACTCGTCCGTCCAGTTCTGCGGCTGGCCCAGCACATAGCGCATGACCACGCCGTAGCCGACCAGCACCGCCATCACCAGGGTCAGCACCCCGGCGACGGCGGCGGCGGCGGCGGCGATGGTCCCCACCGCCCGGTCAAGCAGCCGGATCACGCCGCCGCCCTCCCGGCCCGGGTCACGGAAACCCGGCCGCGCGCCCGGTGCGGCGCCTCATGGTTCGACGGGCTCACCATGAGGCGACTGGGAAGGCGCTGTTCCTGGCTGAAGCTGCTGCCATCCCTCCACTCCGCCTCACCCTGAGCCCGTCGAAGGGCGAGGCGGCTGCACCGGCGGTGGTGCGCCTCATGGTTCGACGGGCTCGCCATGGGGTGGCCGGGGCGGCGGGATGGGGCACGGGCTGCCGGTCAGAGCTTGCCGAGCAGGTCAAGGATCTCCTTGCCGTCCTTCGATTCGGCCAGGAAGGCGTCCATCACCGGCTTCTGCATGACCGCCTTCAGGGCGGCGATCTCGGCCGGGGTGTGGATGTGCAGCTTCATGCCCTTGTCGCGGAGCTGGGTCACCGCATCGGCCGCGGTCTTCTCGGTCAGCGCGATGGCGTCGGCCTCGGCCTTGGCCGAGGCATCGGCGATCGCCTTCTTGAGCTCGGCCGGCAGCTTGTCGTACCAGGCGGGATTGACGAAGGCGTGGAAGTACACGGTGAAGAAGGGCGTCACCGTGCCGAAGCTCTGCACCTCATAGTATTTCCGGCTGTAGGCGGCGGAAATGTCGGTCAGGCCGGCGTCGATCACCTTGGTCTGCAGGCCCTGGTAGACCTCCGACCCCGGCAGGGCCGACGGTGCCGCGCCGACGGCGAGCAGGGAATTGTCGACCAGCTTGTTCAGGCCGCGGATCTTGGTGCCCTTGAAGTCCTCTGGCTTGATCAGCGGCCGGTTGGAGGAGGTGAAGATGGATTGGCGCGTCGTATAGAACCAGGCGATGTTACGCACGCCCTTTTCCAGCATCTTCTTCTCCAGAAGGGCTGCAACAGGCGAACCGGGGAACTTCTTGATCTTCTCAAGATCGGTGAAGTAATAGGGAATGAGCGTGACGTTGGTTTCAGGGATCAGGCTGCCCCACTGGAAGTTCACCACCATCGCCGACTCGATCTGGCCGCGCGCCACCACCGGGTGATACTGGTTGGGCTGGAAGGCCTGGGCGGCGCCCAGCACCTGCACGTCGATGCGGTTGTTGCTGCGCTTCTCGATGTCGGCAGCCCAGGATTCGACAAGCTGGGCGATGTGATGGGCCGGCGGGAGCTGGTGGGCAAAGCGCATCACCACCTCGGCCGCCGAGGCCGGGGCGGCAGCGGCGACGGCGAGGCCGGCCGCAAGGAAAAGGGTCTTCATCGTCGGTCCCTCCCGAAGATTGTTGTGGCCGGATCATAGTGGCCGGCACGCGGCTGACAACAGCAGGCTTACCACGCATAATCCTTTCCGATCGAGGGTGCGGGCGGCGGAATGATCCAGGTCTATCTCGCGGTTGGCGCGGTCATGCTGTCGGTGGCCCTGATGCAGGTGGCCAGCGGCATCTTCAGCACCTTCCTGCCGATCCGGCTGGCGGCCGACAATTACCCCCCCAACGCCATCGGCCTGATGGCGACCGGCCATGCGCTGGGCTTCTTCGTGGCCTGCCTGGTGGCCGCCACGATCATCCGCCGGGTCGGCCATATCCGGGCCTTTGCCTTCTTCGCGGCGCTGAACGGCGTCGGCGCGCTGTCCTTCTATGCCCTTGTCGATCCCTGGTGGTGGGCGGGGGTGCGCACGGTGATCGGCTTCTGCACCGCCGGCATGTTCGTGGTGGCGGAAAGCTGGCTCACCGACAAGACGCCGCGCTCGATGCGGGGCAGCGTGATCGCGGTCTACATGGTCGGCCAGAAGCTGTCCTTCGCCGGCGGCCAGCTTGCCCTGGCGCTGGGCGATCTGCTGGGCGCCACCTTCTTCATGCTGGCTTCGGCCTTCTATGTGCTGGCGATCATGCCGCTGTCGCTGACCGCGGCGGCGAGCCCGGCACTGCCGCAGGTCAACCGGCTCGGCGTGCGCGAGCTCTACGCCATCGCCCCCGCCGCCCTGGTGTCGAGCTTCCTGATCGGGCTGATGAATGCCGCCGTCACCCATGTCGGGCCGCTCTACGGGGCGGCGGTCGGCTATTCCGTCGCCGAGGTCGGGGCGATGATGGCGGCGATGCAGGTCGGCAGCCTGCTGATCCAGTGGCCGATGGGCTGGACGTCCGACCGCATCGACCGCCGCCTGGTGATCATCGCCGCCGCCGGCGCCTGCGCCGTGCTGAGCCTGCTGATCGCGCTGCTGGCGGGGGTGCCCGGCGGCTGGATGCTGGTGCTGTTCGGCCTGTGGGGCGCCTTCGCGCTGTCGATCTACGGCATCTGCGTGGCCCATGCCAACGACTTCGCCCCGCAGGGGCAGACCGTCTCGGTATCCTCCAGCCTGCTGCTGTGCTGGGCGGTCGGCTCCATCGTCGGACCGCTGCTGGCGACCCAGACCATGGCCTGGATCGGCCCGCCCGGCCTGTTCCTGCAGGCCGGGGTTGCGGCGGCGGCGATGGCCGGCTTCGTCGGCTGGCGCATGACCCGGCGCAAGCCGGTGCCGGTCGAGGAGCGCGCGCCCTGGTCGACCGTGCCCACCACCAGCCCCGCCGCCGCCGCGCTCGACCCGCGCCAGAACGAGGAAACGTGACCGCCCCCGACCCCGCC
>CAZEQG010000166.1:3327-6694 GCA_964514295.1 uncultured Alphaproteobacteria bacterium | reverse complement strand
CGCTGCGGGCGGCGATCGAGGACGCTGCCAGCTATGATGACCTGCTGGCCCGCCTCGGTGGCTGGCTGCGCGCCGGCGACGACGCCGGCCTGGCCGAGCTGCTGGCCCGCGCCCGCTTCGCCGCCCGAATCGCGGGTGAGCTGGAGATCCTGGCGGACCTCGGCGGCCCTCCGGTCTGATGGCCGGGCCGGAGATCACGCTGCGGCCGCTGCCGCCGGCCGATGCGGTCCGCTACTTCCAGGAGAAGGGCTTCCGCGTCGGATTTTCCTGGCTCGACGTGTGGCAGGACGAGCATGCCCGCGCCTTCACGGTGGCCAAGGCCATGCGGCTCGACGTGCTGGCGGCGATCCGCGAGGCGGTCGACCAGGCGATCCGCGACGGCACCACGTTCCCGCAGTTCCAGCGGCGCCTGGCGCCGATCCTGCAGGCCAAGGGATGGTGGGGCCGCCGCCCGATGACCGACCCGCGGACCGGCGAGACGCGGATGGTCCAGCTCGGCAGCCGCCGGCGGCTGGAGATCATTTTCGACACCAACATCCGCACCAGCTATGCCGCCGGCCGCTGGCAGCAGATCCAGCGCACCAAGGCCGGCCGCCCCTGGCTGGTCTACTGGGGCCTGCTGGATGACCGCATCCGCCCCGAGCACCGCGCCTGGCACGGCACCTGCCTGCCGGTCGACCACCTGTGGTGGCGCACGCACTATCCGCCCAATGGCTGGCGCTGCCGCTGCACCGTGCGCCAGATGTCGGCCCGCGACCTTGCCCGCCTCGGCATCGCGCCGTCGGGCGATCCGCCGGCAGACACGCGCGCCTGGCGCAACCCGCGCACTGGAGAGGTCGTGCAGGTGCCAGCCGGCATCGATCCCGGCTTCGCCCACAACCCGGGCCTGGCGTACCGGCCCCCGGACCCTGGCGCGCCAGCGATCCTGCCATCGCTCCCGCGCTATTCCGGCTGGGGCCGGCCGGACCGCCAGGATGTCCCGCCTGAATTCATTCTTCCCGCGCCCCCGACCTTTCCGTCCCTGGCCAACTTGCGGGCGGCCGGAATGGACGACGAGGCCGCGCGCGCGGAGATCGAGCGCAGCTTCGCCCTGGCCTTTGGGCTGGCTCCCGGCGCGCGCGAGGGCGTGATCCGAGACGTGTTCGGCGAATCCGTGACGGTGGGCGTCGACATGGCGCTGGATCACATATTCAGCGACCACGAAGGGGAGGGGCGGGAGCGGTTCTGGCTGCACTATCGGGCGGCGATCGAGCGGCCCTACGAGGTATGGCTGGTGCCGATCCGGCTGCGCACCGGCCGTGTCGTCGTCCGCCAGCGCTACATCGGTCTGTTTGCCGATGCAGATGGTCGTCCGTCCGACGCTCTGGCGGTGGTCGACCGGGGGTCCGACGGCTGGGCCTTGTGGACGGCCATGCGGAATAGCGACCTGCGCTCCGCTCGGTCGGGTTGGTTCCTGTATGGCAGGTGATGTGGGGCCGGGCCCCCGCGCTCTCGCCAACGCCGGGCCTGCCTCTGGGTCGGCGGGGGCGAGCCCTTCCCGTCGGCCCCCGCACGATAGGGGAGCGCCGCCGCCGCCGCAACCGGTATTGGGCAGCCGGCGAGCGAACCGTCGCGCGGTGGGCCGATCGTGGTAGGATCGAGCGATGACTGGCGCAGATCATGACCCATCGGCCCATCACCCCATGACCGCGCGCGACTTCTATTTCCAGGTCGTGCGGCCCTGCTATGACGAACATAAGCAAGCCATGCAGGCCCTGTCCGATCTCTGGACGGCCGATAGGAACTCTCCATCGGTGCCCGATGCTGCCCGCCGGCTGCACCGGCGGACGATGACCGCTGCCCTCTGGGCCTATCATCTGCACGAATGGGTGCTGTTGGACCAGGCGAGGCCCGCCGTCACGGTCGATCCGGGCCGGGCCGAAGCCTACCGTGGCGAACTGATCAGGCTCTGCCCAGACTTCGCGGTCCTGCGCGACGCGGTTGACGCCTACAAGCATGGTGCGCTTCGCAATGGCGCGCGCGTGCCCTCCATCGCCGGCGACGTCACGACCGCCGCGCCTGCGTTCGGCGCTCTGCCCTGGGGCGAGTTCGACTGGCACCATCGCCCCCAGACGACGGTGCCGGCGCCGGGCGGCGCAACAGGCCATCGCCGGAGCCTGGAGGCGATCCTGGCGTCCGTCATGGCCATGTGGGCCGATCTGGACGCGAAGGGCGAGATCCCGTCGGGCGCGTAGGAAGCCCGTGGGCGGCCGCTGGGCCGATTTGGCGCCCAGGGAGCCCGGAATTTTTTATAAGCCGTTTTGAAGGCCCTGGCGCGGATCGCGGGGCATTCCGGCAGCCGTCCGGACCGGCCGCCCTTCCGCCTGCACCCGCCGCCACCGTCCCGGCATCATCCGGGCATGCCGATCGCCGCCCTTGCGTCAGCCCTGCCCGGAGCCGCGACCGCCCCTGACTGGGTGCGGCTGCTGCCTGCCGGCGTCTTCTCCGGGAGGGACGGGCGTGGTCCGTACAGCCTCCAGGATGTCGATGCCCTGATCCGCTCCACCATCGAACATCATGGGTCGATCGACCTGGTCGTCGACTACGACCATCAGACCGACCGCGCGCCCCGGCTGGGCAACCAGGCGCCCGCCGCCGGCTGGATCAAGGAGCTGCAGGCCCGCGCCGACGGGCTGTGGGGCCGCATCGAGTGGACGGCTGCGGCCGCCACGCTGATCGCCGAGCGGGCCTACCGCTTCATCTCCCCCGTCTTCTTGCACCCCAAGGTGCCCGAGGGCGGTGCCTATCCTGCCAGACTGCTGCTGCGGGCCGGGCTGACCAACACGCCGAACCTCGCGCTCGGCGCGCTCCACTCCCATGACACCGAGGACGACATGACCAGCATCACAAACGCGGTCGTCGCGCATGCGGCCGCTGTTGGCCTGGCGGCGGACGACGATCCGGCCGCGATCATCGCCGCAATGGCGGCGCAGGCCGCCGGCTTTCGCGCCCTAGCCACGGCCGCCGGCCTCACCGCCGCCGCCAACCCGGACGAGGTGAGGGCGAAGCTCGCCACCCCGGTGGACGCGGCGAAATGGGCGCCGATCGAGACCGTCACGGCCCTGCAGACGCAGATTGCCGCCGTGACCAGGGCACAGGCCGAGGCCGCGGCGGCCAGCTTTGCCGACCGGGTGATCGCGGCCGGCAAGATGCCGCCGGTCCAGCGCGACTGGCTGGTCTCCTACCACCAGGCCGACCCACGGGCCGCCGAGGCGTGGGAGGCGAAGCAGCCGGTGCTGGTCGCGCCCGGCCAGCGGCAGACGCCGGTCAGCGCCCCCCCCGGCGGCGCGCTGACGGCCGAAGACATGCAGATCGCCGCCTTGATGGG
>CAZEQG010000166.1:1163-3317 GCA_964514295.1 uncultured Alphaproteobacteria bacterium | reverse complement strand
CACGAGGCGTTCCGGAAGGCCCGGGACGCCGAGGTGGCGGGGAGTGTCGCCCGATGACTGCGCTCGCCGCCGATCGCAACACACCCTCGCGCGACGGCGACCTGCTGGAGCTGCCCGTCGCCGCCAACACCACCATCTACGCCGGCGCTCTCGTCTGCCTGGACGCCGACGGCCGGCTGACCCCGGGCGCCACCGCACTTGGGCTGGTCGCGCTTGGCCGGGCGGAGGCGCGCGCGGACAATGCCGGCGGCGCCGCCGGCGCCATCATGGGCCGGGTCCGGCGCGGCGTCTTCCGGTGGGCCAACTCCAGCTCGGCCGACGCGATCACCGTCGCGCATATCGGTCGCATCGTCTACACCGTCGATGACCAGACGGTCGCACTGACCGATGGCGGCGGCACGCGCAGCCCGGCCGGCCGCGTGCTGGATGTCGGCGACCAGGGCGTCTGGGTATCGCATGGCATCCCGGACGCGCCGCGCGCTGCGCACTACCTGACCGTGGAGGTCGGGGACCTCACAGGCACGGGCGTCTATCGCGTCGTCTCGCCCGTCGCCGGCGCCATCACCCGGATCTGGTCGGTGACCAGCGCGGCTCTCGCCACCGGCAACGCCACGCTGACGGCCGCGATCGGTGGCACGCCGGTCACCAATGGCGGCATCACCATCACGCAGGCTGGCTCGGCCGCCGGCGACGTCGACAGCGCCACGCCGACCGCGGCCAATGCGGTGACCGCGGGTGCTGTGATCTCGCTCACCGTGGGCGGTACCAACTCCGGCACCGCCCGCGCCACCGTCACCATCGAGATTGCGATCTAGGAGGCTGGCATGATCATCAACCAGGCGACCCTGACGGGGGTCTACACCGGCTTCAAGGCGCATTTTCAGGCCGCGCTCGATCAGGCACCCTCGCATCGGGCGACAGTGGCGACGGTGGTGCCGTCGAGCACGAGGGAAGAGGAGTATGGCTGGCTCGGCAAGGTGCCGGGCATGCGAGAATGGCTGGGCGATCGCGTCGTGCATGGCGTTGCCTCGCACGGCTACAAGGTCAAGAATCGCGACTTCGAGCTGACCATTGGCGTCGACCGCAACGACATCGAGGATGACCGCCTCGGCGTCTACGCGCCGCTGTTCCAGGAGATGGGCATGTCGGTGGCGGCGCACCCGGAGATCCTGGTCTTCGACCTGCTGAAGGCTGGCTTCACCACCCCCTGCTACGACGGCCAGTACTTCTTCGATACCGACCATCCGGTGCTCAACGCCGCCGGCGTCCCGGTCAGCGTGGCCAACACCGACGGGGGCTCCGGCACCCCCTGGTATCTGATCTGCGGCAACCGCGCACTGAAGCCGATCATCTTCCAGGAGCGCAAGAAGCCGCAGTTCGTGCGCAAGGACCGGCCGGACGACGACAACGTCTTCGATCGCAAGGAGTATGTCTACGGCGTCGATTCGCGCTGCAATGTCGGCTACGGCCTCTGGCAGCTCGCCTGGGGGTCGAAGCAGACGCTGAACGCCGCGAACTACCAGGCTGCCCGCGCCGCCCTGCAGGGCATGAAGGGCGACTATGGCAAGGCTCTGGGCCTGATGCCGACCACACTGGTGGTGCCGCCCGCCCTCGAAGGGACGGGGCTGGAGATCCTGAACGCGGAGCGCGACGCCGCCGGCGCCACCAATGTGTGGCGCGGGACGGCCAAGCTCGAGGTCGTGCCCTGGCTCGCCTGACGGAGGTTGCAATGAAGATCCTGCGCATCACCGCCAAGCGCGCCGGCTTCCGCCGGGCCGGCATCGCCCACCCCGATCACGCGGTCGACCATCCGGTCGACGCGCTGACCCCGGCCCAGATCGCGGCGCTGCGGGCCGAACCGGTGCTGGTGGTCCACGAGATCGACATCGCGCCCGCCGCCCCGGCGCAAGAGCCGCCGGCTGACCCGGCGGCCGCGAAGGCCCCCAGGAATACCAGCGCCGGCCCCAGGCCGGCAGGTCCGGCGGGCGGCTGAGAACGCCGCCCGCCTCTCGGCCGCCGCCGGCGCCTCCCGTGACGCCGGCGGCGGCAATCCATCCCCGATCGCGAGCCGCCCATGCCCGCCTATGCCAGCCTTGAGGATCTGACGCGCCGCTACGGCCTCCAGCGCCTGATCGACCTGACAGATCGCGCCGA
>CAZEQG010000166.1:0-1088 GCA_964514295.1 uncultured Alphaproteobacteria bacterium | reverse complement strand
CTGCCAGCGCCCCGGCATCGCCCTGCCGCTGGCGGCGGTGCCGGCGCGCCTCCGCCAGGCGGCCGAGGCGATCGCGCTCTACCGCCTGTCGGGCGACGAGCTGGACCGTGACGGCAAGACGGCCGCCGACCATCGTGAGGCGCTGGCCTGGCTGCGCGACGTGGCCGATGGCCGGGCCGTGCTCGGCGTCGGCGCCGCGGAGGCGCCGGCGGCCCCGGCCCGCACGGTGAAGATGGCGGGACCGGCCCGCGTCTTCGATCGCGGCGCCATGAAGGTGTTCTGATGGCGGGGGTCAGTTACACCGTCACCGTCGACGATGCCGGCGTGCAGGCCGCCCTGGCGCTGATCGCCGCCCGCGGCCAGCACCCAGGCCCGCTGCTGGAGCTGATCGGCCGGCATCTCGTCGACAGCACGGTCGAGCGCTTCGACCGCGAGGAAGCGCCGGACGGCACTCCCTGGCCGAAATCGCGCGCCGCCGTCGCGCGCGCCGGCAGGACGCTGCAGGACAGCCGCCGGCTGATGGACTCGATCATCCACCAGGTGTCGGGCGCGGTGCTGGATGTCGGCACCAACGTGATCTACGGGCCGCCACATCAGTTTGGCGCCACGATCAAGCCCAAGACCGGAGAATACCTGCATTTCCGGCTGCATGACGGCAGTTTCCGCAAGGTCCGTGCGGTCACCCTGCCGCCCCGACCGTTCCTCGGCCTGTCCGATCACGACCGCGCGGAGATCCCGGCGATCGCCGCCGACTACCTGGTGGCGCCGCGCTGATGCTGGCGGCGGTGCAGGCGCTGCTCGGCGACGACATGGCCGCCCTGGGGCTGCGCCATGTCGATGACGCGCTGGGGCTGGCGGCGCTGAAGGCGGCGCCGCCATCGGCCCGCCTGCCGGCCGCCTATGTCGTGCCGATCCGCGAGACGGCAGGCGGGAACCACTTGGCGACCGCCGTCCGCCAGCGCGTGCAGGTCAGCTTCGGCGTGCTGCTGGTCGTCGCCCGCGACGGCGATCCCAACCTCAGCACCCTGTTCGAGCTGGCGACGCGGGAGGGCCGCACGTGGATGATCGCCCAGGAGTTCGTGCCCGCC
>CAZEQG010000165.1:0-6727 GCA_964514295.1 uncultured Alphaproteobacteria bacterium | reverse complement strand
CGCCTCGCGCAGGCTGTCGGCATCGGGATAGCGGCGCTCGCGGTCCTTTGCCAGGGCGCGGGCGACCAGCGCGTCCACCGCCGCCGGCAGGCCGGGGGCCTCGGCGCTGGGCGGTGGCGGGTCGACCGCCATCACCTGGTGCATCACCGTCGCCATGCTGCCGCTGAAGGCGCGCTTGCCGGTGAACAGCCGGTAGAGCACGGCGCCGGCGGCGAAGATGTCGGCCCTGCCGTCGACCTCCAGCCCCTGGAGCTGCTCGGGCGCCATGTATTCCGGCGTGCCCACCACCTCGCCGAGCTGGGTCATCCCGGCGCCGCCGACATGGGCAACGCCGAAATCCATCAGCACCAGCCGGCCGTCGGGGCGGATCATCAGGTTGGCCGGCTTCACGTCGCGATGCACCACGCCGCGGCGGTGGATATAGGCGAGCGCCGCCAGGAGCTGGTCGCCGAGGGCGGCGGTCTCCTCCAGCGGCGGCGGCCCCTGCCGCTCGAGGCGCTGGCGCAGGTCCTCGCCGGCCACGAAATCCATGCAGATATAGGCGGTGCCGCCATCCTCGCCCCATTCGCGCACCCGGATCACGCCCGGATGGGTCAGCACCCGGCCGAGCTTTCCCTCCAGGCGGAAGCGGCCGAGCAGCATGCCGCGGTCGGCACCGTCCAGCAGATCGGCGCGGATCACCTTGATCGCCACCGGTTCGCTGCTGGCCGGGTCCACGCCCTTCCAGACGACGCTGAGCGCGCCGCGGCCGAGCGGCTCCTCGATCCGGTAGCGCTTCAGGCTGGGTGGCAGCGGCCCGGTCATCCGGTGGGTCCTTTGGCTTGGGCCAGCGGGTCAGCGAGTCGGAGGCTCAGCCGAAAATCTATTTCGCGATCCCCGACGGCGCCACCATAATGGCCGAAACAGCTTGAACAGGTGAGGGCGCTCCATGGTGGCCGTTGATCTCAAGGCGCTGTTCGGCCGGCTGAACCAGACCTGCAACCGCACCTTGGAAGCCGCGGCCGGGCTGACCATGTCGCGCACCCACTACAATGTCGAGGTCGAGCACTGGCTGCTGAAGCTGCTGGAGATGCCCGACAGCGACCTGACCCAGATCCTGCGCCACTACGAGATCGATGCCGGGCGGGTCACCGCCGACCTGACGCGCACCCTCGACCGCTTCAAGACCGGCAATGGCCGCGGCCCCGCCCTGTCGCCCAACGTCGTGGCGCTCGCCCGCGAGGCCTGGGTGCTCGCCTCGCTGCAGTTTGGCGCGGCCAAGGTGCGCTCGGGCCATCTGGTGCTGGCGCTGCTGGGCGACGACGGGCTGTCGGGCGTGGCGCGCGAGGCATCCAGCCATCTGGCCCGCATCCCGGCCGAGGCGCTGAAGAAGGACCTCGATTCGATCTGTTCCGGCACCGCCGAGGCGGCACAGACGGCCCCCCTGGCCACCGCCGCCACCCCGGCAGCCGGGGCCGCCCCGGGCCAGCCGGCAGCACCGGGCGGGCCGAGCCGCACACCTTCCCTCGACCAGTTCACCATCGACCTTACGGCCCGCGCCAAGGCCGGCCGGATCGATCCGGTGCTGGGCCGCGACGCCGAGATCCGCCAGGTGATCGACATCCTGACCCGGCGCCGGCAGAACAACCCGATCCTGACCGGCGAGCCCGGCGTCGGCAAGACGGCGGTGGCCGAGGGGTTCGCGCTGCGGATCGCCGCCGGCGACGTGCCGGACGCGCTGAAGGGCGTGACGCTTCGCACCCTCGATCTCGGCCTGCTGCAGGCCGGCGCCGGGGTGAAGGGGGAATTCGAGAACCGCCTGAAGAACGTGATCGAGGAGGTGAAGGCATCGCCCTCGCCGATCATCCTGTTCATCGACGAGGCGCATACCCTGATCGGCGCCGGTGGCCAGGCCGGGCAGGGCGACGCCGCGAACCTGCTGAAGCCGGCCCTGGCGCGCGGCGAACTGCGCACCGTCGCCGCCACCACCTGGGCCGAGTACAAGAAGTATTTCGAGCGCGATGCCGCGCTCGCCCGGCGCTTCCAGGTGGTGAAGGTGGAGGAGCCGACCGAGGCGGTCGCCATCCAGATGATCCAGGGCCTGGTGCATACGCTGGAGAAGCACCACAAGGTGCCGATCCTGCAGGAGGCGACGGTGGAGGCGGTGCGCCTGTCGCACCGCTACATCCCCAGCCGGCAGCTTCCCGACAAGGCGGTCAGCCTGATCGACACCGCCTGCGCGCGGGTGGCCATGAGCCAGTCGGCGATCCCGGCCGCGGTGGAGGACTGCCGGCGGCGGATCGAGCTGACCGCGACCGAGATCGGCATCCTGGAGCGCGAGGCCCATACCGGCGCCAGGAACGAGGCGGAGCTGGAGGCGGCCCGCAAGCGCAAGGCCGATGCCGAGGCGGAGCTGGAGGCGCTGGAGGGGCGCTGGAAGCGCGAGCAGGCGCTGGTGACCGAGATCCGCGGCCTGCGCGACCGGCTGGAGGCGGCGCGCAAGCCGCCGGAGGGCGGTGCCGCGGCACCGACGCCAGAAGAGCAGCAGGGCTGGCGCGACCAGATGGCGGCGCTGGAGGGGGAGCTGAAGACGCTGCAGGGCGAAAGCCCGCTGATGCAGGTCTGCGTCGACGGCCAGGCAATCGCCGAGGTGGTGGCCGCCTGGACCGGCATCCCGGTGGGGCGCATGCGCTCGGACGAGATCCGCACCATCATGAACCTGCGCGAGGCGATGGAGGCGCGCATCATCGGCCAGTCCCACGCGCTGGAGGTGGTGGCGGAGACCATGCGCACCTCGCGTGCCGGGTTGACCGATCCGCGCAAGCCGATCGGCGTGTTCATGTTCGTGGGCACCTCCGGCGTCGGCAAGACCGAGACCGCGCTGACCCTGGCCGACCTGATCTATGGCGGCGAGCAGAACCTCACCGTGATCAACATGTCGGAGTTCAAGGAAGAACATAAGGTCTCGATGCTGCTGGGCTCGCCGCCCGGCTATGTCGGCTATGGCGAGGGCGGGGTGCTGACCGAGGCGGTGCGGCGCAAGCCCTATTCGGTGGTGCTGCTGGACGAAATGGAGAAGGCGCATCCCGGCGTGCAGGACGTGTTCTACCAGGTGTTCGACAAGGGCATGCTGAAAGACGGCGAAGGCCGCGACATCGATTTCAAGAACTGCGTCATCATCATGACGTCGAATGCCGGCACCGACACGATCCACCGCCTGTGCGCCGATCCCGAGACCATGCCCGACGCCGCGGGGCTGGCCGAGGCGCTGCGCCCCGACCTTCTGAAGCTGTTCAAGCCCGCCTTCCTCGGCCGGGTGACCATGGTGCCGTATTTCCCGCTGAGCGAGGAAAACGTGCGCAAGATCGTGGTCCTCCAGCTCAACCGCATCCGCAAGCGGGTGGCCGAGAGCCACAAGGCGACCTTCCGCTATCCCGGCGAGCTGGTCGCCAACATCGCCGCCCGCTGCACCGAGGTGGAAAGCGGCGCCCGCAACATCGAGCACATCCTGTCCCGCGTGCTGCTGCCGGAAATGTCGGCGCGCATCCTGGAGCGGATGGCCGAAGGGCTGCCGATCCGCGACATTGAGGTTTCATTGGACGCTGAAGGGCAGTTCTCTTATGCTCTGAATTGAATCCGGCCCGGGATGGAAGGCGGCGTGACCTATCCGCCGGTGAAACCAACAACCTAGTAAGGGGTGTGCAATGGCCGTCTATGTGAAGATCGAAGGCATCAACGGGAACGCGACGCACGAGAACCACAAGAAGTGGCTCGACGTCAGCTCCCTCCAGTTCGGCGTCGGCCGGGCCATTTCCACCCCCTCGGGGTCGACTGCCAACCGCGAGGCGTCGGAGCCCTCGGTCAGCGAAGTGACGCTGACCAAGCTGATGGACGAAAGCTCGCCCCATCTGCTGATCGAGGCCTGCGTCGGTGCGGTGTCGAAGAAGACCGAGATCCATCTGGTCTCCACCGGCAGCCCGGGCGTGACCTATGCCGAATACACGCTGACCAACACGCTGATCAGCGCCTATTCGATGTCGACCGGCGGCGACCGCCCGTCGGAATCGATCAGCCTGAACTTCACCAAGATCGAATTCAAGTACACGCCCTACGACGACAAGCACAAGGCGGGTTCGCCGATCGCCGTGGGCTACGATCTGTCGACGACGAAGAAGAGCTGATCGGGTACGTCCCCGGCATTGTGCGTCGCCGGCCGGGCGTGGGCATGCGCCCCCGCCCGGCAGATGGCGTTTGCGTGAAGGCATAGCATGGCAGGCGACAAGGTCGCGGGCGACATCGACGTTGCGGGCCGCTTCCTCACCGCCGAGTCGACGCTTGGCGCCGGGGCCATCGTGCCGCTGTCGGTGGAGGCGCGGGAGGCGATCTCGACGCCTTTCCGGATCGAGGTGCGGGCGCTGACGCCCTATCGCGACATCCAGCCCGACGATCTGCTGGGCAAGTCGGTCACCATCCAGATCGAGCCGCAGGACGGCGCCACCGCCAAGCGCCACTTCAACGGCGTGGTCTCCGAATTCTCGGTCGGCGCGCTCGGGCCCTTCGGCTACCGCCAGCTCTTCCTGGTGCTGTCGCCCAAGTTCTGGGTGGCGACGCAGACCCGCGACAGCCGCATCTTCCAGGACAAGTCCTTCGACCAGATCATCAAGTCGGTGCTGGGCGATGCCGCTGTCGAGCCGCTGGACACCGGCGGGCTGACCGCGAGCTATGGGGTGCGCCCCTATACGGTGCAGTACCGCGAGAGCGCCTTCGACTTCGTCAGCCGGCTGATGGAGGAAGTCGGCATCTTCTATTTCTTCAAGCATGAGCAGGGCCGGCACACCATGGTGCTGGCCGATGCCAAGACCGCCTATGTCGATGCCGCGCAGAAGGAAGTGGAATATCGCGAGGATGGCGGGCTGCTGACTATCTCGTCCTGGCAGCCGGGCGCACGCATGCTGACCGGCGCCTGGACGCTGCGCGACTTCAACTTCGAAACGCCGTCCACCGACCTGACCGCCAACGCCAAGACCGTGCTTTCGGTCGCCGCGATCAAGAAGCTGGAGCGCTACGACCATCCCGGCCGCTATGACAAGCAGCCCGACGGCAAGACGCTCGCCACCCTGCGGATGGAGGCCGAGGAGGCCGGCCACCGCGTGGCCACCGGCACATCCTCCTGCTACGGCTTCTCGCCCGGGGCCAAGTTCAAGATCAGCGACCATCCCCTGGCCGGGGAGACCGGCAAGGGCTATGTCCTGACCCGGGTGACGCACAGCGCCACCGACATGACCCGCCTGCCCGGCCGGGGCGGCGAGCACAGCTATGCCAACAGCTTCGAGTGCCTGCCCGACAGCGTCGTCTTCCGGCCCGAGGCGCGGACGCCCAAGCCCTATGTCCACGGCCCGCAGACCGCGATGGTGACCGGCCCCAGCGGCGAGGAGATCTATACCGACAAGTATGGCCGGGTGAAGGTGCAGTTCCACTGGGACCGGCTGGGCAAGAAGGACGAGACCACCTCGTGCTGGCTGCGCGTGGCCCAGGCCTGGGCCGGCAAGCAGTGGGGCGCCTTCTTCCTGCCGCGTGTCGGCCACGAGGTGGTGGTGGCCTTCCTCGATGGCGATCCCGACCGGCCGCTGGTGGTGGGCAGCGTCTACAACGCCGAGGCGATGCCGCCCTGGGCGCTGCCGGCGAACCAGACCAAGAGCGGCTGGGTCACCCGGTCCAGCAAGGAAGGGGCGGCCGCCGACGCCAATGAGTGGCGCTTCGAGGACAAGAAGGGTTCGGAGGAGGTGTTCCTCCATGCCCAGAAGGATCTGAAGGTCGAGGTCGAGAACGACGAGACGCGCGAGATCCAGAAGAACCGCACCACCACGATCGTGGAAGGCAACGAGACCTTCACCATCACCAAGGGCAACCGCAGCGAGACCCTGACCGAGGGCAATGACAGCCTGACCCTGACCAAGGGCAACCGCACGGTCAAGCTGACCAAGGGCGATGACAGCCTGACCCTGACCGAGGGCAAGCAGACCATCACCCTGACCAAGGGCGACCGTTCCACCACGCTCAGCGAAGGCAATGACAGCCTGACCCTGACCAAGGGCAACCGCACCCTGAAGGTGGCCGACGGCAAGGAGACCATCACGGTGAAGGCCGACCGCGCCATCACCGTGGAGGAAGGCAACCAGAGCCTGACGGTGACCAAGGGCAACCGCACGGTCAGCGTCGATGCCGGGGACGATTCGCTGACCGTGAAGTCGGGAAACATCACGATCAAGGCGACGGGCGGCAAGGTGACGGTGGAGGCCGGCCAGGAGATCACGCTGAAGGTCGGCGCCAATTCCGTGAAGATCGATGCCGCAGGCGTCACCATCAAGGGCACCCAGGTGAAGGTGGAAGGCCAGGCATCGGTGAACATCAAGGGCGCCATGGCGGAAGTCGCCGGCGATGGGATGCTGACCCTGAAGGGCGGCATCGTGAACATCAACTAGGCCGGCGATGAGCGCCCCCGCCCCCCGCCCGCTGGTGAAGCTGACCGCGCCCACGGCCCTTGGCCTGTGCAAGGGGCTGGAGGTGCCGGACGGGCTGCGGGCGCTGGTCGAATCGGATGCGCCGGCGGCCGTGCTGTTCGCCCGGCTGGACGATCCCGATCTGCGCCCCTTCGCCCTGGACCTGCTGGCCCGCGCCCTGCCGAAGCGCGAGGCGGTGTGGTGGGCCTGCCTGGCGGCCCGGCTGGTGCCGGCGGCCGGCCCAGCGG
>CAZEQG010000164.1:0-6775 GCA_964514295.1 uncultured Alphaproteobacteria bacterium | reverse complement strand
CCAGCCGCGCTCCAGCCCCACCACCAGCCCGATGGCCAGGGCCAGCCCCAGGCGCAGCACTAGGTCGCCCTGCACCGCCTGCTACCCGCCGTCCACCGCCGCGCCGGCCGGAGGCCCGTCCGGCCTAGCGGCCGATGGCGTAGCCCTGCATGCCGCGCGGGTTGGCCGCGGCCTTCAGCAGCTCGCCCTCCTTCGCCGCGGCGGTGAGCCGGCCTTCCGACCACGGCTCGCCAACCTCGACATCATGGCCGCGGGCGCGCAGCGCGTCGACCGTCGCCGCCGGAAACTGCCCCTCCACCCGCACATAGCCCGGCCGGGCCGCCCGCGGCCAGAAGCTGGACGGGAAATGCTCGGTATGGAAGTTGGGCGCGTCGATCGCCTGCTGCAGGTTCATGCCGTGGTGGGCAAGGTGCAGGAACATGCTGACCTGCCACTGGTCCTGCTGGTCGCCGCCCGGCGTGCCGAAGGACAGCCACGGCGTGCCGTCGCGCGCCGCCAGCGAAGGGCTGAGCGTCGTGCGCGGCCGCTTGCCCGGGGCCAGCGCATTGGGCGAACTGTCGTCGAGCCAGAACATCTGCATGCGGCTGCCCAGGCAGAAGCCGAATTCCGGGATCACCGGGCTGGATTGCAGCCAGCCGCCCGAGGGCGTGGCCGAGACCATGTTGCCGTGGCGGTCGATCACGTCGACATGGCAGGTGTCGCCGATGGTGCGCCCGCTGCGCTTGACCGTGGGCTCGCCCACCGCGCCGGCGAACTTGTCCGACGTTTCCGCCCGGCCCTGAGCGATCGGCCCGGCCGCGAAGCCGGCGATCGCGCCCGGCCGCAGCTCCAGCGAGGCGGCATCCCCGACCAGCGCCCGGCGGCCGTCATTATAGGCGTCCGACAGCAGCTGCTGCATCGGCACATCCACGAAATTCGGATCGCCGTAATAGGCCTCGCGGTCGGCGAAGGCGAGCTTCGCGGCCTCGACCACCAGATGCACGAACTCGGGCCCGCTCGGGTCGCCGCCATCGAGCCCCATGCCCTTGAGGATCGCGAGCTGCTGGAGCAGCGCCGGCCCCTGGCTCCACGGCCCGCACTTGTAGACGGTGTAGCGGCCATAATCGTAGGACAGCGGCTTTTCCACCGTGGCCTGCCAGGCGGCCATGTCGTCGGCCGTCAGCATGCCCCTGTTGCGCCGCCCCGAGACGTCGAGGAAGGCGTTGTCGCGGCAGAAGCGGCCGATCGTCTCCGCCACCCAGCCGCGATACCAGATGTCGCGGGCGCGGTCGATCTGGGCCTCGCGGCTGCCGCCCCCGGCCTCGGCCTCGCGCACCAGGCGCTCGTAGAAGGCGGCCATCGCCGGGTTGCGGAAGATGCTGCCGGCGGCCGGCACCTTGCCGCCGGGCAGATAGACGGCGGCCGAACTCGGCCACTCGGTCTCGAACAGCTCCTTCACCGTCTCGATGGTGCCGGAAATCCGCGGCACCAGCGGATAGCCATCGCGGGCATAGGCGATGCAGTGGCCGAACACCTGCGACAGCGTCATGGTGCCATAGTCGCGCAGCATCAGCATCCAGCCGTCGAAGGCGCCGGGCACGCAGGTGGCGAGCAGCCCGGTGCCCGGCACGAGGTCGAGGCCGAGATCGCGGAAGGCGGCGATGCTGGCCGCCGCCGGGGCCACGCCTTGGGCGCAGATCGCCTCGGTGGCGCCGCGCCTTGCATCGTGCAGCAGCACCGGCAGGTCGCCGCCGGGCCCGTTCAGGTGCGGCTCCACCACCTGCAGCGCCAGCCCCGTGGCCACCGCCGCATCGAAGGCGTTGCCGCCCTTTTCCAGGGTCGCCATGCCGGCGGCCGTCGCCAGCCAGTGGGTGGAGGCGACGACACCGAAGGTGCCGAGGATTTCCGGGCGCGTCGTGAACATTCTTCAGCGTTCCTCGTTCTGGCGCTGCGCCGAGGTGCCGGCGCGCGGGCTGGCGTTGATGGCGGACGTGGTCGCCGCGTTCGCGACGGAACCACTCCCGCAGGCCGGGATCAAGGTGCTCGCGCACCGGCTGCCGGCGCGCCCGCTCAGAAGGACGAGCCGGGCTGGGTCAGGAAGCGGGCTTCGGCCGGCGTGGTGACGCGGCCGAGCGCCTGGTTGCGGTGGGGGAAGCGCCCGAAGGCGCGGATCACCTCGAAGTGCTTGACCGCATAGTCGTGCGCCATGTCGAGGAAGCCGCCGGCGCCATCGCGAAGCGTCGCCGTCAGCGCCAGGCAGCGGCGCTGGTCGGCCAAGTTCTCGGAATGCTCGAATGGCAGGTAGACGAACACCCGCTCCACTGGCGACAGCGCCTGGTCCCGGCCATCGGCGACCGCCTGGCGGGCGATCTCCAGCGCCCGGCGGTCGCCGGCGAAGGCACGCGCGGTGCCGCGGTAAAGGTTGCGCGGCAACTGGTCGAGCAGGATCAGGAGGGCCAGCGTCCCGTCCGGCGTGGCCGCCCAGCCGCCATGGCCGCCGGCCAGCGCAAACTGCACGTCGGGCAGGAAGCGCTCCCGGCACTCGGCATCGAACTCGGCGTTCTTCTCGAACCAGGCCGGCCGGTAGCTGTGGCAGGGCCGGTTGCCGAACCAGAAGTCCAGGACTGCCGCGGCCGTCATGTGCCGACCTTCAGCGGCTCGACCAGCCCGCGCAGGGCGGCGATCACCGACAGCGGCGTCAGCATCCCGGTGCGCGGGTTGTCGGGCGAGGGCACGCCCTCGATCAGCATGGAAAAGCGCGTGGAATCGGCATCGACCTCGATGCGGTGGGTGTTGCGGGTCACCGTCGGGTCGGCCCACACCTCCACCATGGTGCGATCCGGCCCGATGCCGGCGAGGCTGAGGGCGGCTGCCACGTTCACATTTGCCGGAAAGCCGATGGCCGCCTCGCGGGCCGAGCCCTCGAACACCTTCAGCGGGGCGTCGAGGCCGTCGAGGGAGATGGCGTTCGCCTCCAGATGCGGCGCCCCCTTGAGGCCGGCGGGCGGCTTGCGGGTGACCATGCGCACCGAATGGATGGTGCCCTCCGCCGCCGCGCGCACCGCATCCAGGCCGAGCAGCGCGCCGGTCGGCGGCAGGATGCGCGCACCGGTCTGGCGGGCCAGGTCCACGAGGTCGAGATGGGACAGCAGGGCGCCGACGCTGAGCGGCATGAACAGCCGGCCGCTGGCGATGGCGGGCTGGGCGATCTGCCGGAACACGGCCGCCGGTGCCGCCTCGACGACGACATCGGCATAGGCCGGCAGGTCGGCGAAGGGGGCGACCACCGGCTGGCCCTTCAGCGCCGCCGCCTTGGCCGGCTCGCGCGTCGCCACGGCGGTGAGCGCAAGGCCGGGGATGCCGGCATCCAGCCGCCGGGCGACCACGGCACCGATGGCGCCAAGTCCGGCGATGGCGATCCTCAGATCGGGCATGTCTGGTTCCTCCCCGCCCCTCTTGCCAGCGCCAAGCGGGATGCGCAAGGTTGCGCCCACATCATCCGCGATCCAGCCCGGGGGCCAAATGTACACGATCGTTCCGCCATACCTGATGTTCCTGGGCGATGCCCACGACCAGCTCGCGGCCAAGACCGCCTATGGCGTGAAGCATTGGCGGCCTGAGCAATGCATCGGGCAGTTCCGCATGCCCGGCTGCAAGGCAACCCTGGGGCTGATGGACATGACCATCCAGGAAGCGGCGGAGGCTGGCGCCAAGACGGTGATCGTCGGCGTCGCCAACCGCGGCGGCATCATCCCCGACCATTGGGTGAAGAGCCTGGTGCATGCCTGCGAGCTTGGCATGCATGTCGCGAGCGGCCTGCACCGCAAGCTGACCGACATCCCCGAGCTGGTGAAGGCGGCGGCGGCAAATGGCGTGTCGCTGTCGGACGTGCGCCACCCGACCCGCGAATTCGAGGTCGGCAACGGCATCAAGCGGCCGGGCAAGCGGGTGCTTACCGTCGGCACCGACTGCTCCGTCGGCAAGATGTTCACCTCGCTGGCGCTGGAAAAGGAGATGAAGGCGCGCGGCGCCAAGGCCGATTTCCGGGCCACCGGGCAGACCGGCATCTTCATCGCCGGCGATGGCGTCTCGGTCGATGCCGTGGTCTCCGACTTCATCTCGGGTGCCGTCGAATGGCTGGCCCCGGCCAATGAGCCCGACCACTGGGACCTGATCGAGGGGCAGGGCTCGCTGTTCCACGCCTCCTATGCGGGGGTCTCGCTCGGCCTGCTGCACGGCGCCCAGCCCGACTATGTGGTGATGTGCACCGAGCATGCCCGGCCGCACATGCGCGGCCTTCCCGGCTACAAGCTGCCGACGCTCCAGCGCTGCATCGATTTCAACCTGGAGGCCGGAAGCCTGACCAACCCCGCCATCACCTGTGCCGGCATCGCCGTGAACACCAGCATGCTGTCCGACGCGGAGGCGGCCGAGGTGCTGAAGCGCATCGCCGGGGAGACCGGCCTGCCGGCGGTCGATCCGGTGCGCACCGGCGTCGCCCCGATCGTCGACCGACTGCTCGCCGCCTGATGCGCCGCCTGGAGATCCTGCGGGAAACCTTCCCGATCCGCGGCGTGTTCCGCATCTCCCGCGGTGCGCGCACCGAAGCGCATGTGGTGGCGGTGCGGCTGACCGAGGGCGGGGCGGTGGGCCAGGGCGAATGCGTGCCCTATCCGCGCTACGGCGAGAGCATCGACGGCGTGGTGGCGGCGATCGAGGCGGCCCGGCCGGCGATCGAGGCCGGCATCGACCGCGCCGGGCTGACCGCCGCCATGCCGCATGGGGCGGCCCGCAACGCCGTCGACGCCGCGCTGTGGGACCTGGAGGCGAAGCGGACCGGCACGCCGGCCTGGAAGCTTGCCGGGCTGACGCCGCCGCAGCCGCTGGTCACCGCCTATACCCTCAGCGTCGACACGCCGCAGGCGATGGGGGCGGCGGCGGCCGAAAACGCCTGGCGGCCGCTGCTGAAGCTGAAGATGACCGGCGATGGCGACCTTGACCGGGTGGCCGCGATCCGCGACGGCGCCCCGGCCGCCAGGCTGATCGTCGACGCCAACGAGGCGTGGAGCATCGACCAGTACCGCAGCTATGCCCCGCGCCTGGCCGATCTTGGCGTGGAGCTGATCGAACAGCCCTTCCCGGCCGATGCCGACGGCGCGCTCGCCGGTCTCGACCGGCCGATCCCGGTCTGCGCCGACGAAAGCTGCCATGACCGGCCGACCCTGCCGGCCCTTGCCGGCAAATACGACGCGATCAATGTGAAGCTCGACAAGACCGGCGGCCTGACGGAGGCGCTGGCGCTGATCGCCGCCGCCCGCGGGCTTGGGCTTGAGGTGATGGTCGGCTGCATGGTCGGCTCCTCGCTGTCGATGGCGCCGGGGGTGCTGGCCGGCCAGACCGCGCGCTGGGTCGACCTCGATGCGCCGCTGCTGCTGGCGCAGGACCGCACGCCCGGGCTGCGCTACGAGGGCAGCACCGTTCACCCGCCCGAGCCGGCGCTGTGGGGGTGAGGCTGATGACGGCACAAGGCTGGAGGCGCCCATGAGCCTGCGCGACGGCGACACGCCGCTGATCGATGCCGCCCAGCGCGGCGACCGGGCCGCCCTCGCCCGGCTGCTGGCCGAGGGCGCCGATCCCGGCGCCAGCAACGACTTCGGCAACACGGCGCTGATGCTGGCGGCCGCACGCGGCGATCTGGAGATGGTCGAGCGCCTCGTCGCCGCCGGCGCCAGGCCCGGTCAGGCGAACAAATGGGGGCTGACCGCGCAGGACTGGGCGAAATGGCCCGCCAATGCCGCCGATGTCATCGCCCGGCTGACCACGAAATGATCATTTGCCCTCAAACGACCTTTCGCGGCGCAGCACGGCCTTAACCACTTTGCTGGCATGGTTATAACGAAATCCTTGCGATTCTGCGGCCTGCAAAAAAGCGTTTGACAGGCGCACCCTCAATCCCCTTATATTGCAGTGCGGCATGAACGTGCCTCTGACGTTCTACCGCTTGCCCTTCTTGGGCGTTTCCTCCCTAAACTCGGGCCGCGGTTCTCCGCGGCCCCTTTTCTTTGCCCGGTCAGCCGCCCAGCGCCGCCGGCTTCGGGCCGCCGGTCGCCCAGTCCAGCAGTTCCACGGTGTGGACGACAGGCGGGCCGCCGCCCTGAAGCTGCATCATGCAGCCGATATTGCCGGTGGCCACCACGTCGGCGCCGGTGGCCGCCAGATGGCCCTGCTTGCGCGACTTGAGGCGGCCGGCCAATTCCGGCTGAAGCAGGTTGTAGGTGCCGGCCGACCCGCAGCACAGATGTGGCTCCGCCGGTTCGCGCACGGCAAAGCCGGCGCCGCGCAGCAGGTCCTTCGGCGCCTCGCGGATCTTCTGCCCATGCTGCAGCGAACAGGCGGCGTGATAGGCCACGGTGATCTGTTCCGGCGCCCGGCCGCCGACGCCAAGCTCGGCCAGCAATTCGCAGATGTCGCGGGCCATGGCCGAGATGGCGGCGGCACGCTCCCGCCATTGCGGGTCCTGGGCGAACATGTGCCCGTAATCCTTCACCGTGGTGCCGCAGCCCGAGGCGTTCACCACCACCGCATCCACCCCGGCCGCCGTCCAGGCGGCGATGTTGGCACGGGCGGCGGCGTGGGAGGCATCGGGCCGACCCATGTGATGGGTCAGCGCGCCGCAGCAGCCGGCCCCCTCGGCCACCACCACCTCGCAGCCCAGCCGCGTCAGCAGCCGCACCGTCGCCTCGTTGATCTGGGGCGCCAGCACCTGCTGGGCGCAGCCTGCCAGCAGCGCCACCCG
>CAZEQG010000163.1:0-6838 GCA_964514295.1 uncultured Alphaproteobacteria bacterium | reverse complement strand
CGTGGGCAACACCACCAAGGCCGTGACCAAGGGCTATGCCATCGGCTCGGCCGGGCTTGCCGCGCTGGTGCTGTTCGCCGCCTATACCGAGGATCTGAGGCACTATTTCCCCAACCTATCGGTCGAGTTCCGGCTGCAGGATCCCTATGTGGTGGTCGGGCTGTTCATCGGCGGCCTGCTGCCCTACCTGTTCGGCGCCATGGGCATGACCGCCGTCGGCCGTGCGGCCGGCGCCGTGGTCGTCGAGGTGCGCCGCCAGTTCAGGGACATCAAGGGCATCATGGAGGGCACCGCCAAGCCGGAATACGGTGCGGCGGTCGACATGCTGACCAAGGCGGCGATCAAGGAAATGATCGTGCCGTCGCTCCTGCCGGTGCTGGCGCCGATCGTGCTCTACTTCGTGATCCTGGCGATCGCCGGCCAGGCCGCCGCCTTCACCGCGGTCGGTGCGATGCTGCTGGGCGTCATCGTCACCGGGCTGTTCGTCGCCATCTCGATGACCTCGGGCGGCGGGGCCTGGGACAATGCGAAGAAGTACATCGAGGAAGGCAATCACGGCGGCAAGGGGTCCGACGCGCACAAGGCGGCGGTCACCGGCGACACCGTCGGCGATCCCTACAAGGACACCGCCGGCCCGGCCGTGAACCCGATGATCAAGATCACCAACATCGTGGCGATCCTGCTGCTGGCCGCGCTGGCTGCCACCGGCGGCTGACCGGCCCCGCCCGTTGGCCGCGAAGGCCCGCCACCGGGAAAGGTGGCGGGCCTTTTCTTTTGCCCGGCCTCAGCGGCCCCTGATCGCCGCGAGGGCGGCCTCGATGCCGGCGCCGTAGCCGGCGTCGGCGGCGCGGAAATGGCCGATCGCCCGCGCCACCACCTCGGGCCGCCGGACCTTCGCGAGATTGCCCGCGATGTTGCCGACCAGCCGACGCTTCTCGTCGGCTGACATCAGGCGGTAGAGCTGGCCGGCCTGGACGAAGTCGTCATCCTCGGCGTGCTTCTGCCAGGGGTGGCTGCCGGTCAGGCCATGGATGGCAAGGCCGGCATGGCCCGGCTCGTCCGTCTGCACCGGGCCGCCGCGGCTGTTGGGCTCGTAGTTGGGGCCGCGCCCGCCATTGCCGTCGAAGCGCATGGCGCCGTCGCGGCCGTAGTTGTGCACCGGGCAGCGCGGCCGGTTCACCGGAAGCTGGGTGTGGTTGATGCCGAGCCGGTAGCGCTGCGTGTCGCCATAGGCAAACAGCCGTCCCTGCAGCATCTTGTCGGGCGAGGGGCCGATGCCGGGAACGAAGTTGGCGGGATTGAAGGCCGACTGCTCGACTTCGGCGAAGTAGTTGTCGGGATTGCGGTTCAGCACCAGCCGGCCGATCTCGATCAGCGGATAGTCCCTGTAGTACCAGACCTTGGTGAGATCGAAGGGGTTGAAGCGGTAGGCTGCCGCCTCGGCCACCGGCATGATCTGCACCTTCACCGTCCAGGACGGGAAATCCTTCGCCTCGATGGCGTCGAGCAGGTCCTGGTGGTGGTGGTCGGGGTTCTCGCCGCCGATCCGTGCCGCTTCCTCATTGGTCAGGCAGCGGATGCCCTGGTCGGTCTTGAAGTGATACTTCACCCAGAAGGCTTCCCCCCTGGCGTTGAGCCACTGGAAGGTGTGGGAGCCGAAGCCGTCCATATGCCGGTAGCTGGCCGGGATGCCGCGATCGCCGAACAGCCAGGTGAACTGGTGCGTCGCCTCGGGCGAATGGGCGAAGAAATCCCAGGCGTTGTCGGCCTCCTGCATGTTGGTGAAGGGGTCGCGCTTCTGGGAGTGGATGAAGTCTGGGAACTTCAGGGGGTCGCGGATGAAGAAGATGGGCGTGCCGTTGCCGACCAGGTCGTAGTTGCCTTCCTCGGTGTAGAACTTGAGCGCAAAGCCGCGCGGGTCGCGCACCGTGTCTGCCGAGCCGCGCTCCAGCGCCACGGTGGAAAAGCGCAGGAACACCTCCGTGCGCTTGCCCGGCGTGGACAGGAACTTCGCCTTGGTCCAGCGGCTGACATCGCGCGTCACCTCGAAATAGCCATAGGCGCCGGAGCCACGGGCATGCACCACGCGCTCCGGGATGCGCTCGCGGTCGAAACGGGCAAGCTTTTCGATCAGGTGGTGGTCCTGCAGCAGCACCGGCCCGGCGGGGCCGGCGGTCTGGGAGTGCTGGTTGTCGGCGACGGGGGCGCCGTTCTCGGTCGTCAGCGTCTCGGTCACGGGATGCGTTCTCCTTGGCTGGGTACAGTGAATTAGAATTAATCTAATTTAAGACATGGGGTGGAGTGGGCGCTTCTGCAAGCCTCGCCGGTTGGCCGGCCGGCAGATTCCGGTTAGGCTTCCGGAAAAAGGAGCGTCGCCATGGCATTGCTCGACTGGCTCGTCGGCGACTTCGAGCAGACCGACCTGCTGCAGAAGGCACAGATGGACAAGGTGCAGGGCGTGTGCTTCGCCGCCTGCATGTACTGGATCCTGCACCACATGAACTACCGTACCGGGCTGGTCTTCACCAAGAAGAGCACCACGCAGGTGAGGCTGGAGTTTCTTACGAAGAAACAGAAGTTTCTCGCGATCTGCGGTACGCAGTCCTCGCTTGAGGAAACGCGGTCAAAGGAAAAGTCCGTCTTTGATCACGAGATGGAGTTCATCGGCGGCTATGGGCTGGTCACCGAAGGGAAGCCAACAACCGCCTACCTGGGTGGCCTGTCAAAATACTATATCCGTGACGATGTCGACATGGTCGACATATTCAGGAGCAAGGTCGACGGGCTGGCCACTTTCGTGAACAAGAAGCACAGCTATCATATCGTGAACATGGATGGCGAAATGCCCCACACCATCTGCGTCTACAAGTCCGGCGGCGGCTGGGGCACGCCGGCCCATCTCTACGCCTTCGACCCCAACCGCGGCGAGTTCAAGGTTCCAGGCGACAGCATCGAGGACTTCTTCGCCCTGCTGCTGGCGAAGTATCTGGAAATGGGCGTGAAGTTCTCCCAGCTCGTGGCCCAGCAGGTGAAGAAGGGGGGCAAGCCCGTCCACCTCATCTAGCGCGCACCGTGCCGAGCCGCGCCAGGGCGGCGGCGGCATCATCGATCAGCTCGTCGACGATCGCTTCCAGCGGCTTGATCTCATTGGCAAAGCAGGCCGACTGGCCATAGTCGATCATGCCTTGCGACCAGTCGCCGGTGGCATAGGCCTCACGCACGCGCTCGCCCGAGACCAGCGGCGCATAGGCGGCGAAGTCGCTCACCCCCTGGGCTTCAAGGGCGGCCACCTGGCGGGCCGCCTCGTTGTCCAGCACCCGGTGGTGGCCGTTGAAGCGCTGCATCACCACCCGGCTGTCGGTGCCGTCGCCCTCCAGGATCCGGCGCTTGTAGTCGGGATGTCCCCAGATCTCGTCGGCCACCAGGAAGCGGGTGCCGATCAGCGCCGCCTCGGCGCCCATGGCCAGCACCGCGGCCAGCTGCCGGCCGGTGCCGATGCCGCCGCCGATGGCGAGCGGCAGGTCGAGCCGCTGCGGGGCAAGAGCCGCCTGCACCATGCTGCCGATCATGTAAATGCCGGGGTGGCCGCCGCATTCGGCGCCGACCACGCAGATCGCGTCGATGCGCGGGTCGCGGGCGGCGGACAGCGCGTAGCGCACCGCCGGCACCTTGTGCATGACGATGCATCCGGCCTCCTTCAGCCCCGGCAGCACGGCATCGGGGCTGGCGCCGGATGTCTCGACATGGCGCACGCCTTCCTCGACCAGGATCGCGGCATGCGGCTTCAGCCGGGCCGCCGCCTCGGCCTGGCGGGAGATCGCCAGGTTCACCCCGAAAGGCTTGCCGGCGGTAAGCTCCCGGCACTTGCGCAGCTCCTCGCGGAAGGCGCCGGGGTCGGGAAAGCTGGCGGCGGTGATGAAGCCCATGCAGCCGGCATTCACCGCCGCTGCGACGTAGCGCGCGTCTGACAGGCAGAACAGGCCGCCGGCCAGGATCGGGTGGCGGATCCCGAACAGCGCGGTCAGGCGGGTGTTGAACAGGGCAGGGCGCATCGCGCGGCTCCGGCGGGTTGCAGCGGGCGGAGCCTAGCCTTCGGCGGCCGCCGCCGTCTCGTGTATCATTGCCGGCGACGGAGGCATCGCATGCTCACCCCTTACCCCCGCTACCAGTCAGGCTTCGGCAACCATTTCGAGAGCGAGGCGCTGCCCGGCGCCTTGCCGGTCGGGCGCAACTCCCCGCAGCGCCCGGCCTATGGGCTTTACGCCGAGCAGCTCTCCGGCACCGCCTTCACGGCGCCGCAGGCGGGCAATCTGCGCTCCTGGCTCTACCGGATCCGGCCATCGGTCAGGCATTCGGGCCGCTTCCGCGCCCTCGATCCCGGGCTGATCCGCAGTGCGCCGGCAGCCCGCCACGAAAGCGCGCTGCCGATCGGCCCTGAGCGCTGGAACCCGGTCGCCATCCCCGACCGGCCGCTGTCCTTCGTGGAGGGGCTCAGCACCATCACCACGGCGGGCGACTGCGACACGCAATGCGGCATCGCCGTGCATCTCGCCTTCGTCACCCGGCCAATGGCGGACGAGTATTTCTGCAATGCCGATGGCGAGTTGCTGGTGGTGGCGCAGGAGGGCCGCCTGCGGTTCCGCACCGAGTTCGGCGTGCTTGACGTGGCACCGGGCGAGGTGGCCCTGATCCGCCGCGGCATGGTGTTCGCCGTCGACCCGCTGGACCGGGCCGCGCGCGCATATGTCTGCGAGAACTACGGCCGGCCCTTCACTTTGCCGGACCGCGGGCCGATCGGCGCCAACGCGCTTGCCAGCCCGCGGGACTTTCTTGCCCCCGTCGCCGCCTATGAGGACCGCGAGGGGCCGGCGCGGCTGGTGATGAAGTGGGGCGGGGCGCTGTTCGGCTGCGACATCGGCCAGTCGCCGCTCGATGTCGTGGCCTGGCACGGAAACTATGTGCCGATGAAATACGACCTGCGGCGCTTCTGCCCGGTGGGGGCCGTGCTGTTCGACCATCCCGACCCGTCGATCTTCACCGTGCTGACGGCGCCGAGCGAGCTTGCCGGCACGGCCAACGCCGATTTCGTGATCTTCCCCGAGCGCTGGATGGTGGCCGAGGATACCTTCCGCCCGCCCTGGTTCCACCGCAACACGATGAGCGAGTTCATGGGTCTGGTCGAAGGTGTCTACGACGCCAAGCCGGAAGGCTTCCTGCCGGGCGGCATGTCGCTGCACAACCAGATGCTGCCGCATGGCCCCGATGCCCCGGCCTTCGAGGCCGCGAGCAGCGCCGCCCTGGCGCCGGCAAAGCTCGCCGGCACGCTGGCCTTCATGTTCGAGACCCGGCTGCCACAGCGGCTGACCGCCTATGCCGCCGGCCTGCCGGAACGCCAGGCGGGCTATGCCGATTGCTGGGCCGGGCTCGGGCGGCGCTTCGATCCAGCCCGCCGCGAGCCGGGCTGATCCAATGGCTAGTGCCGGCCGCGCGCCGTCAGCATCCTGACCGGCCGGGGGCCCGGCACCAGCGACAGCGCCTCGCCAAGCCGCGCCGCCTCGCGCCGCAGCACCGGCACCGCCTTTTCCAGCATCGCCGCCATGGTGAAGCGGTGCACCGGCACGGTCACGTTGATGGCGGCGATGGTGCGCCCGTCGGCGCCGGTCACCGGCACGGCGACGGCGCGCTGGCCCGGCTCCACCTCCTCGTCCTGGGTGGCATAGCCCTGCGCCCGCGCGTTCAGGATGATCGCGCGCAGCCGGGCCGGGTCGGTCACGGTGTGGGGCGTGCGTGCGCGCAGCGTGGCGCTCGCCAGGAAACGGTCGATCTCGCCGTCGCTCTGGGCCGCCAGCAGCACCCGGCCCATCGAGGCGCAGAAGGCGGGCAGCCGGCCGCCGACGCCGACGAAATCGTAGACCACCCGGGTTGCCACCACCGAGGTGACATAGACGATCTCCTCCCCATCCAGGATCGACAGCGAACAGGCTTCCCCGACATCGCGTGCCACCGCCTCCAGCATCGGCTGGGCCAGCCGCCACAGCGGCCGCGAGGACAGATAGGCGTAGCCCAGCTTCAGCGCCCGCGGCTCCAGCAGGAACTGCCGGTCGTGCTGGGAGAGGTAGCCGAGCGTCACCAGGGTGTGGAGGATGCGCCCGACGGCGCCTCGGCTGAGGCCGGTGCGCTGTGCCACCTCGCTCAGCGTCATGTGCGGGTGCTCGGCGTCGAAACTTTCGATCACCGCCAGGCCGCGCGCCAGCGCCTCGACATAGTCGCGGTCGTTCTCCGGTCTTGACATCTGACACCGCCCGGCTAGGGTCATAACCGCTATGCGGACAACTGTCCGCTATACGGACAAACTTTGCAAGAGCCGATCGCGGATCAACCGCACGGCCGGGGGAACGTTCATGATGATCGGCAAGCCGGGCGAGGCACGCTCGGCGATCAGCACGGCCGACGCCGCCTCGATCACCGTCAGGGGCGAGGATCTGTGCGAGGACCTGATCGGCCAGGTCAGCTTCACCGAGTTCTTCTTCCTGCATGTCACCGGCAGGCGGCCGACCGCCGATCAGCGCTTCTTCCTGGACGCGCTGCTGGTGTGCATCGCCGAGCATGGGCTGACCCCGACCGTGCAGGCCGCGCGGATGACGCTGGCCGCCGGGCCGGACGCCTTCCAGGCGGCGGTGGCGGCGGGCATCCTGGGCTGCGGCACGGTGGTGTTGGGCACGGCCGAGCTGTGCGCGGCACTGCTGGGCGATCTGGTGCGGCAGGCCGGGAATGCCGATGCTGAACGCCGGGCCGCGCTCGCCCTGGCCCGGGCGACGGAGATCAGGGCCGCCGGCGG
>CAZEQG010000162.1:0-6902 GCA_964514295.1 uncultured Alphaproteobacteria bacterium | reverse complement strand
GCTTTGCCCGCGCCGACGATCCCGGGCGCCGGGTCGGCTGGGCGGCGCTGGCCCGGGAGGCCGGCGGCAGCCTCAGCGCCGAGGCGGTGTTCACCACGCCGGGGGAGGCCTGGGGTGCCGGCTGCTGCATCGCCACCCTGTCCGTCGACCGCGACACCGGCGTTCCGCGCCTTGAGGGGCTGACCTGGGCCGATGACGCCGGGGTGGTGGTGAACCCGCTGCTGGCCGAGGGGCAGATCCTCGGCGGCATCGCCCAGGGCATCGGCCAGGCGCTGATGGAGCGGATGGTCCATGACGCCAGCGGACAGGTGCTGACCGGCTCGCTGATGGACTATGCCGTGCCGCGCGCCACCGACATGCCGCCGGTCAGGCTGGCGGGGCAGCACACGCCGGCCGCCGTCAATCCGCTCGGCGCCAAGGGGGTGGGGGAGTCCGGGGCGATCGGCGCCCCGGCGGCGATCCTGAATGCCGCCATCGATGCGCTGGCGCCGCTCGGCGTCGGCGATCTGGACCTGCCGCTGACCCCTGAGTCACTGTGGCGGGCGATCCGCCGTGCCGCCACCCCTCTGCCTGACCAGGACTGAGCGATGAGATACGCCAAGAAGGATGCCAAGGACTATGCCCGCCGCCACCTGCGCGGCCTGTGGGCGGCAACGCTGACGCCCTTCGCCCCCGACCTGTCGCTGGACGAGGATGGGTTCCGGCGCAACCTTCGCCACTGGGTCGACGATCTCGGCATCGCCGGGCTGTTCGTCGGCGGCAAGCAGGGCGAGTTCTTCTCCATGTCGGTGGAGGAGCGCAAGCGCAGCTTCGAGATTGCCGTGGAGACGGTCGGCGGGCGCGCCGGCACGATGATCTCCTGCTCCGACCAGAACCTCGACGTGGTGCTGGACCTGGCGCGGCACGCCCAGAAGATCGGCGCCGACTACATCGTGGTCCATGCCCCGGTACTGCATTTCGTCCATCCGCAGGACGACACGGTCTACGAGTATTACCGCCATCTCAGCGACAGCCTGGACATCGGCATCGCCCTGTGGAGCCACCCCGATTCCGGCTATCTGATGAGCCCGGAGCTGGTATCGCGCATCGCCGACCTGCCGAACGTGGTCGCCATCAAGTACAGCGTGCCGCGCGACATGTATTCACGGCTGACCGCGATGGCAGGCGGGCGCATCATCGTGTCGACGGCCTCGGAGGAGGAGTGGTTCGACAACCTGGTGGAGCTGGGCTGGCAGGTCTATCTCTGCTCGACCCCGCCATTTCTGCTGCAGACCGCGGCCGACCGCCGGATGCAGGGCTACACCGACCTGGCGCTGGCCGGCGATCTGGCCGCCGCGAAGGCGATGCGCGACAGCCTCGATCCGGTGCGCGCGGCGCTGAAATCCTCGCGCCCGCCGGGCAAGCCGCATGCCCACCAGAAGTACTGGCAGGAACTGCTGGGCCAGGCCGGCGGCCCGGTGCGCCGGCCGATGCTGAACCTCAGCGAGGCGGAGAAGGCGGCAACCCGCGCCGCCTTTGCCGCCTGCGGGCTGGCGCGCGGCTGAGCGGGGCGCTCAGCGCCGCTCGATCACCAGATTGCCGAAGCGGTCGACCGTCGCCTTCAGGTCCGGCTCGATGAAGATGGTGGTGTCCGGCTGCTCCAGGACCGCCGGCCCCTCGATCACCGCGCCGACCGGCAGGGCAAGGCGGTGCCACAGGCTGGCCTGGTGCCAGGCGCCGCCGACATGCACCGGCCGGCTGCCGGCCCGCGCCGCCTCCAGCGAGGCGTCCGGCCCGGGGGCGAGGATCGCGGGGTCGAGCTTCGGCCGCCGGCCGATGACCGCCAGCTTCAGGTTCAGCACCCGGCGCGCGATGCCCTGGAGCAGCCGGCCATAGAGGCTGCGATAGGTGGCATCGAAGGCGGCGGCAATGCCCTCCCGCGTCGCCGGGGCCGGGATCGGCACGGTCACCGTGTGGGTCTGGCCGAGATAGGACATGTCGAGCTCGATCACCGTCTCGACCGCCGACAGGCTGACGCCGGCACTGCCCAGAAGCTGCCTGCCCTCGGCCGACAGCCGCTCGATATGGCCGTTGAGCGCGGCCAGATCGAGCCCGTCCAGCATGGCGTTCAGGGTCTGCACGAAATCGTGGCGCATGTCGGCGATGACGCAGCCGAAGGCGCTGGTCACCCCCGGATAGCGCGGCACCAGGGCGCGGGCCAGGCCCACCTCCTTGATCAGGGCGCCCACATGCAGCGCACCGCCACCGCCGAAGGGCATGGCGGCAAAGCGCTCGGGATCGTGGCCGCGCTCGATCGACACCAGGCGGATGGCGCCGGCCATGCGGGCATTGGCGATGCGGATCACCGCCTCCGCCGCCGCCTCGGCCGTCAGGCCCAGGGGCTGGCCGACATCGCGCAGCAGGGCGGCCCGCGCCGCCTCGACATCGAGCCGCGCCAGCTTGCCGCCGATCGGCCGTTCGGCGTTAATGCGGCCCAGCACCAGGTTGGCGTCGGTCACCGTTGGCCGGGTCCCGCCCAGCCCGTAGCACACCGGACCGGGGTCGGAGCCGGCCGATTGCGGCCCCACCTGCAGCATGCCGCCCCGGTCGACGGCGGCGACCGAGCCGCCGCCGGCACCGATGGTGACGATCTCGATCATCGGGGTGCGCACCACCATGCCGAAGTCGATCGCGGTCTGCGCCGCCAGCGCCGACTGCCCGCCGGCGATCAGCGAGACATCGAAGCTGGTGCCGCCCATGTCGCAGGTGATGACGTCAGGGAATCCGGCGGCGGCGGCGATCTCGGCGCAGGCGATGACGCCGGCGGCGGGCCCGGACAGGGCGGTGCGCACCGGATAGCGCCCGGCCGTGCCGACCGACATGACGCCGCCGTTCGACTGCACGATCAGCAGTTGCCCCTTGAAGCCGCCGGCGCGCAGCCGGTCGTCAAGGCTCTTCAGATAGGCGCCGACCACGGGCTGCAGATAGGCATTGAGCGCGGTGGTGGAGGCCCGCTCGAACTCGCGGATCTCCGGCAGGATCTCGTGGCTGGCGCTGACATGGGCGTTGGGCCAGCAGGCGGCCAGGGCGGCCAGCGCCTTGGCCTCGTTCTCCGGATTGGCATAGGCGTTGATGAAGATGATCGCCGCCGCCTCGGCGCCGCGCTCACGCAGGCTCCGGGCGGCCGCGCGGACGCCGTCGAGGTCGACCGGCTCCAGCACGCTGCCATCGGCCAGCGTGCGCTCCGCCACCTCCAGCCGGCGGTCGCGCGGCACCACCGGCTCGAACTCGCCCCACAGGCCCCAGGTCTGCCGGCGGTCGCGCCGGCGCATCTCCAGCACGTCGCGGAAGCCGGCGGTGGTGATGATGCCGGTCGGGGCACCTTTGCGCTCCAGCAGCGCGTTGGTGCCGACCGTGGTGCCATGGACCACGGTCGCGACCTCGGCCATCTCCGCGACCTGGCGGGCGATCCCTTCCATGAAGCCCACGGCCTGGTCGCCGCGGGTCGAGGGCACCTTGGCCACGGCCGAGCGGCCGCTCGCCTGGTCATAGAAGAACAGGTCGGTGAAGGTGCCGCCGACATCGACACCGATAACGTAGGAGGGGCTGCTCATCGGCTGACATATCCCAGGCGGCGGTCACGTTCGATGCGGGCGGGGTCGCGTTCGGCCGGGTCGCCATAGCCGCCGCCGCCGGGGGTCTCCATGATCAGCCGCTGGCCGCGGCGCAGCCGGATGCCGCGCATCTTGGAGGCCATGGGCGGCTCGGCGAAGCCATCCTCCGTCTGGTAGCGAAAGCGGTTCAGCGCGCCGGGGCCGCCGCCGACCACGCCGGGCGGCGGGTGGCGGCCGCGTTCGCCGAACAGGAAGGCTTCGGCCTCCTCCTCCATGAGCTCGATCTCGTAGCGCGCGCCGAGCCCGCCGCGGTGCCGGCCGGCGCCCCCCGAATCCGGGCGCAGCGCCCATTGGCGGAAGATCACGGGATAGGCGGCCTCAAGGATCTCGACCGGCGGGATGGTGGCGGTGGAGATCGGCGCATTGCCGTGATTGAGGCCGTCGCCCTCGGGATTGCCTCCGAGCCCGCCGCCGAAGAAGCTGAACATCACCCAGCGCCGGCCATCCTTGCGGTGGCCGGCCAGCGACAGCGCGTTGATGGTGCCGTAGGCGCAGCCGTTCACCCGTTCGGGCGCGGCCTGGGCCAGGGCCACGAAGACGAGGTCGATGACCCTGAGGATGGTCTCGGTATAGCCACCCACGGGCTTGGGCGCCTTCACCTTCAGCAGGCTGCCATCGGGAATCACGAAGCCGATCGGCGCCAGCACGCCGAAATTGGCCGGCACCTCTGGGAACACGTGCTTCAGCGCGACATAGCAGGAGGCCACGGCCGTGCTCTCGGATATGTTCACCGGGCCGGCGCAGGCAGGTGCGGTGCGCGAGAAGTCGAAGAACATGGTGTCGCCGGCGATGGTGAGGTCGAGGGCGATCTTCAGCGGCTGGTCGATGATGCCGTCATTGTCCAGCCAGTCCTCCGCGCTGTAGGTGCCGTCGGGAAGCTCGGCGATGTTGGCGCGCATCAGCGCCTCGGCGCGGGCGGCAAGCTCGTCGAGCGCCGCCTCGACGGTGGCCTCGCCATATTCGTCAAGCAGTGCATTCAGGCGCTTCACGCCGAGGTCGAGGGCGTTCACCTGGCCGTTCATGTCGCCATAGAGGGAGGTTGGCTGGCGCGAATTGGCCGACAGGATGTCGGCGATGTCGCGCCGGAAGCGGCCGGCCTCGTAGAGCTTGACCGGCGGGATCAGCATCCCCTCCTGGAAGCTCTCGGTGGCGGCGGGATTGTAGTTTCCCGGCACATTGCCGCCGACATCGTGCCAGTGGCCGACCGAGGCGAGGTAGCAGAACAGCCGCCCGCCGCGAAACACCGGCCGCACCAGCTTGAAGTCGGACAGATGCGTGCCGCCGTCATAGGGGTCGTTGAAGATGTAGACGTCGCCCTCGGCCAGGTCGCCGTCGCGCGCCGCCTTGTCGATCACCGCCTTCACCGCAAAGGCCATGACGCCAACGAAGATCGGCAGGCCGGACTTGCCCTGGACCAGGGTGGCGCCGGTCGAGCGGTGGTAGAGGCCGTGGCTGGCGTCATGGGCCTCGGCGATGATCGGGTTGAAGGCGCTGCGGAACAGCGTCGCATCCATCTCGTCGGCAATCTGTTCCAGCCGGCCCTTGAGGACCGCGAGCGTCACGGGATCGAGCATCGGGGACTCCGGTCGTGGGCGTGGTGCGGGACGCGGCCTGGCATCATCCGCCGTCGTATCTGCGGCCAAGGGCCAGCATCTCCGGCGTGCCGATCAGGGCGTTGAGGCCGTCGAAATCGAGCATGCGGTCGCGGAAGGGCTCGGTCGTGCCATGGGCCTTCAGGCTGGCATAGTACTCACCGGCGGCCTTGGCCAGGCAGCGCACCAGGCCACCGGGGAATATCACCAGGCGGTAGCCGATCGTCTCCAGGGCTGCGGCCGGGCGCAGCGGCGTGCGCCCGCCCTCCACCATGTTGGCAAGGCAGGGCAGGCGGTGGGCGAAGCGGGCGCAGATCGCCGCCATCTCCGCCTCGTCGCGCGGCGCCTCGACGAAGATCACGTCGCAGCCGGCCTCGACATAGGCTTCGGCGCGGTCGAGCGCGGCCTCGAACCCCTCCACCGCGATGGCGTCGGTCCGGGCGATGATCAGGGTCTCGGGGCTGGCGCGCGCATCCAGCGCCGCCTTCAGCTTGCCGACCATCTCGCCCTTCGCAACCAGCGACTTGCCCTGCAGGTGGCCGCAGCGCTTGGGCATGGTCTGGTCCTCGAGCTGCAGGGCGGCGGCCCCGGCGCGCTCGAAGCTCCTGACCGTGCGCTGCACGTTCAGCGCGTTGCCGAAGCCGGTGTCGGCGTCAACGATCACCGGCAGGTCCACGCGGTCGCGGATCGCCGCCACCGTGTCGGCCACCTCCGACATGGAGACAAGGCCGATATCCGGCCGGCCGAAGCGGGTATAGGCGATGGAGGCGCCGGAAAGGTAGGCGGCCTCGAAGCCCGTGCGCTCCACCAGGGCCGCCCCCAGCGCGTCATAGATGCCCGGCGCCACCAGGATGCCGGGGCGGGCGAGACGGGATTTCAGGCTCATCTTGCGGCGATCCGCTTCTTCAGGTGGGGCAGCAGCCCACCATCGGCGATCATCGCCAGCAGGTGCGGCGGGATGGGGTCGCAGGCCAGGCTGGTGCCGCGGGTCAGGTTGTCGACCCGGCCTGCCGCCGGATCGACGCGCAGCCGGTCGCCGGCGCCGATCGACCGGGCCTGCGGGCAGAACAGGGCCGGCAGGCCGAGGTTCAGGGCGTTGCGGTAGAAGATGCGGGCAAAGCTGGCGGCCAGCACCGCCCCCACCCCCAGCACCGTCAGCACCTGCGCCGCCTGCTCGCGGCTGGAGCCGAGGCCGAAGTTCAGGCCGCCGACCACGATGTCGCCCGGGCGCACGCCTGCGGCAAAAGCGGGATCGACCGATTCCAGGCAGTGCCTTGCCATCGTCTCGATCGGCCCCTTCATGTAGATGCCGGGGGCCAGCACATCGGTGTCGATGTTGTCGCCGAACACCCAGGCACGGCCTTCCATCATGGCGCCAGCACCTCGCGCGGGTCTAGGATATGGCCGGCAACCGCCGCGGCGGCGACGGTGTAGGGCGAGGCCAGCCACACCTCGGCCAGGGCCGATCCCATGCGGCCCTTGAAGTTGCGGTTGGTGGTGGAGATGCAGACCTCGCCATCGGCCAGGATGCCGGCCCCATAGCCGGCGCAGGCGCCGCAGCCGCTGGGCAGCAGGATCGCCCCGGCTTCGGCGAGTGTCGCCAGGGTGCCGTCGGCCGCGGCCTCAGCCGTGGTGGCGGCGGAGGCGGGGGCGACCA
>CAZEQG010000161.1:5848-6906 GCA_964514295.1 uncultured Alphaproteobacteria bacterium | reverse complement strand
CTGCCGGGGGCGGCGCTGACGCCGCTGCTGCGCCGGACGCCGCTGGCCAAGCGGGCGCTCGCCGCGCGCGGGCTGATGGAGGCGCTGACCTTCTCCTTCATGCCCAAGGAGAAGGCAAAGCTGTTTGGCGGCGGCGGCGACAGCCTGACGCTGGTGAACCCGATCAGCAGCGATCTCGACCAGATGCGCCCGTCGATCCTGCCGAACCTGCTGGACGCCGCGCGCCGCAACGCCGACCGCGGCCTCGCCGATCTCGGCCTGTTCGAGGTGGCGCCCGCCTATGCCGACGACACGCCGAAGGGCCAGTCGACCATCGCCACCGTGCTGCGCACCGGCCAGGCCGGCCCCCGTCACTGGCTGACCAGGCCCCGCCCGGTCGACGCCTTCGATGCCAAGGCCGATGCGCTGGCGGTGCTGGAGGCGCTGGGCGCCCCGGTCGACGGGCTGCAGGTCTCGGCCGATGCGCCGGGCTGGTACCATCCCGGCCGCTCCGGCCAGCTTCGCCTGGGCAGCGCCGTGCTGGCCCGCTTCGGCGAGCTGCACCCCGGCATCGTCGAGACCTATGGCCTGAAGGGCCCGGCGGTCGGCGCCGAGGTGGTGCTGGAGGCGATCCCCCCGGCCAAGGCCCGGGGCAGCGCCCGGCCGCTGCTGAAGCCGTCGCCCTTCCTGCCGCTGGTGCGCGACTTCGCCTTCGTGGTCGACCGCGCGGTCACCGCCGAACAGGTGTTGCGGGCCGCCCGCGGCGCCGACCGGGCATCGGTGACGAAGGTCGAGCTGTTCGACGTCTATGAGGGGGCGGGCCTGCCGCCGGGCACCCGCTCGATCGCCATCGCCGCCACCATCCAGCCGGCGGAACGGACGCTGACCGAGGCCGAGATCGAGGCGGTGGCGGCCCGCATCGTCGCCGCCGTGGCCAAGGCGACCGGCGCCAGCCTGCGGACCTGATGATCGCGCAGGCAAGCCCGGTGGTGCTGCTGCACCTCGGCGCCGGCCTGCTGGCGCTGCTGCTCGGCGCCGTCCTGCTGGCCCGGCCGAAAGGCACCGCCCCCCACCGGGCG
>CAZEQG010000161.1:0-5762 GCA_964514295.1 uncultured Alphaproteobacteria bacterium | reverse complement strand
TGCTGACCGGCCTCGCCGCCTTCGGTCTGGCCAGCGCCCTGCTGGCGGTCCGCCAGGGCCGCCTGCACGCCCACCGCGCCGCGATGATCTCGACCTATCTGGGGCTGGCCGGCGCCTTCGCCGGTGCGCTGGCGCCCGGGCGCCTCACCGGCAAGCTGCTGGGCAGCCTGCTCGGGCTGTGACCGGGAGGCGGCGGCCGGCGGTCACGCCGCGGCGCGAATCCCGGCCGCCTTCACCTGCTCGGGCACATGCGCCTCGAACTGCTGGAAGTTCTTCTCGAAGCGGGCCCGCACCTCGCGCGCGGTGAGGTCGTAGGCGCCCTTGTCGCTCCAGGTGCCGCGCGGGTCCAGCACCTCCACCGGCACCTCCGGGCAGGCCTGCGGCACCAGCATGCCGAAATTGGGGTCCGGCCGCGACTCCACGCCCGCCAGCACGCCATCCAGCGCGGCCCGCACCATGGCCCTTGTGTAGGCAATCTTCATCCGGCTGCCGATGCCGGCGCGCCCGCCCGTCCAGCCGGTGTTCACCAGCCAGCAGGTGGTGCCGTGGCGGGCGATGCGGTCGCGCAGCATCTCGGCATAGACGGTCGGCCGGCGCGGCATGAAGGGGGCGCCGAAGCAGGTGGAGAAGGTGGCCTGCGGCTGCGGCCCCAGCCCCTTTTCGGTGCCCGCCACCCGGGCCGTGTAGCCCGACAGGAAGTGGTACATCGCCTGTTCCGGCGACAGCCTGGAGACCGGCGGCAGCACCCCGAAGGCATCGGCCGTGAGCATGATCACGGTGGAAGGCTGGCCGGCCACCCCGGTCAGCGACATGTTGGGAATGAAGTCGAGCGGATAGCTCGCCCGGGTGTTCTCGGTCAGGCTGCCGTCGTCGAGGTCGAGGGCATGGGTCACCGGGTCCATCACCACGTTTTCCAGCACCGTGCCGAAACGGTGGGTGGCCGCATAGATCTCCGGCTCGGCCTCGGGCGACAGCTTGATCACCTTGGCGTAGCAGCCGCCCTCGAAGTTGAACACGCCGCGGTCGGACCAGCCATGCTCGTCGTCGCCGATCAGGGTGCGGGTCGAATCGGCCGACAGCGTGGTCTTGCCGGTGCCCGACAGGCCGAAGAACACGGCGACATCGCCCCTGGCCCCGATATTGGCCGAGCAGTGCATCGGCAGCACGCCCTGGGCCGGCATCAGGTAGTTCATCAGCGTGAAGACCGACTTCTTGATCTCGCCGGCATAGGAGGTGCCGCCGATCAGCACCAGGCGCCGGGCCAGGTCGACCAGGATGAAGGTCTCGGAGTTGAGCCCGTC
This sequence comes from uncultured Alphaproteobacteria bacterium, assembly GCA_964514295.1. Lineage (GTDB taxonomy): Bacteria > Pseudomonadota > Alphaproteobacteria > CAZEQG01 > CAZEQG01 > CAZEQG01. Next base: position 4,461 of record CAZEQG010000161.1, on the reverse strand, counting down.
CTCGGCCCCGCGGGCCAGCAGGCCGGGCGCCTGCAGGATGGTGAAGGCGGGCTCGAAGCGGGCCAGCGCATCGGCCGGCGGGCGGATGAACATGTTGCGCGCGAACAGGCTGTGCCAGGCATTCTCGGTCACGATCCTGACCGGCAGCCGGTAGGCCGGGTCGGCCCCCGCCCAGACATCCTGCACGAACACCTCGCGGCCCTGCAGATAGGCGCGCATGCGCTCGAACATCATGGCGAAGCGCTCGGAGGAGATCGGGCGGTTGGTGTCGCCCCAATCGATGTCGGCGCTGGAGCCCGGCTCGTCGACGAAGAACTTGTCCTTGGGGCTGCGGCCGGTGTGCTTGCCGGTGACCGCCAGAATGGCGCCGCCCGCTGCCAGCCGCGCCTCGCCGCGCCGGAGCGCGGCCTCGTAGAGCGCCGGGACGCCAAGGTTCCAATGCACCGCCGCGAGATTGATCAAGCCCTGCTGGTCAAGCCCGAACTTGCTGCGCTGCGTCACGGCATTCCCTCCAAAACCTTCGCTCCCGCTCTGTCGCGGCGGGCGGGGTTTCTTACCGGCTGGTCAGCAGGATTTCAATTCGGGTGTTGCCGTGCCAGCTTCACCAGCCGCACCAGTTCGCGCCGGGCCGCCTCGGCATCCGTCACCGGCGCATCGAAGCCCAGCCGCAGCACCTGCCCGCTCAGGCGCAGGTCGCAGCCCTCGGGATCGATCCCGGTCATCTGCCATCCCGCCCCCTCGCCCCCCAGCAGGCGCGTGGCGTACAGGTCGATGGCATCGGCATGGTCCTGGTTCATGTGCGACAAGATGTCCGGCTCGGCCTCCGCCAGGGCCGGGCCGGCGTCCAGCGCATAGCCTTCCAGCCAGTGGATGCGCCCGAACCCCGCCACCAGATGGGCCCGTGCCACCTCCATCCGCCACAGGTGGAAATCGGCAAAGCCGGCATAGCGCGCGGCCGAGGGATGGCGGGCGACATAGCGGCGGCGCAGGGCCGGATCGTCATCGACCCTGGCGGTGCCGACCAGGGTGGCGCGCGGGCCGGTCAACACCTCGGCATGGCCGTCGGTGCCGTCGACCAGCAGGGCGCAGGCCGGGTCGCGCCGCAGGGCCCTTGTATGCTCGGCCAGCTCGGAGATCAGCAGGAGCGGGCTGCCGTCATGGGCGGCCGCCACCAGCACCAGCCCGGCATAGGGGCCGCTGACGGCGAGGCTCGCCTTCGTCGCCGCCCGCAGCAGGCCGCGCGCCTCAGTGGCTGTGGGCTGGTCCATGCCCGCCACGGCCCGGCGCCCCCACGGCGCGGACGCCGACATCGACCGTGACCGGCCCGGCCTTCTCGAACACCAGCGTCAGCGCGAAGACGTCGCCCTGGCGCAGCGGCTTCTTCAGCCCGATCAGCATGATGTGCAGGCCGCCGGGCTGGAACACCAGCTCGGCGCCGGGCTCCACCTCGACCGCCTGCACCGGGCGCATGCGCATCACCCCGCCTTCCATCAGGTGGGTGTGGATCTCGCTGCGTTCGGCCACGGACGGCGCGACGCTGGCGCCGAGCAGCCGGTCGGCCGTCGCACCATGATTGTCGACGGTGAAGTAGGCCGCCCCCACCTTGGCCGCCCCCGGCGTGGCGCGCGCCCAGGCCTCCTCGACCCGGATGCCGGCCGCCTCGGCGGCAAGGCCCGCGCCCAGCATGGCGGCCAGCGCGAACGCCGCCGCAATCCCGCGAATCATGGCAAACTCCCTGCGATTCCTTTGCAATTTGCCACCGCTTTGCCCAAAAGCAACCATCTTGGGCTGCGACTTCGTATCCCGGTGACCCTGGGGGGGAGCGATGCGACATACCATTGCGCTGGTCGATGACGACCGGAATATCCTGACTTCCGTGCAGATGGCGCTGGAGGCAGAAGGCTTCGAGGTGCGCACCTTCGCCGACGGCGACGAGGCGTTGCGCGGGCTCGGCCACCGCCCGGCCGATCTGGCGGTGCTCGACATCAAGATGCCGCGCATGGATGGCATGGAGCTGCTGTCGCGCCTGCGCAAGCAGTCGAACATGCCGGTGATCTTCCTCACCTCCAAGGACGAGGAGGTGGACGAGCTGATGGGCCTCAGGCTGGGGGCCGACGACTACATCACCAAGCCCTTCTCGCAGCGCCTGCTGATCGAACGAATCCGCACCCTGCTGCGCCGCCAGGAGCTGGCCCGCGAGCAGGCCGATCCGCAGAAGGACGGCACCATCCAGCGCGGCCCGCTGATGCTCGATCCCAGCCGCCACCTGTGCACCTGGAAGAACCAGGCGGTGAACCTGACGGTGACCGAGTTCCTGATCCTGAAGGCGCTGGCAACCCGCCCCGGCCATGTGAAGAACCGCGACCAGCTCATGGACGCGGCCTATGGCGAATCGATCTATGTCGACGACCGCACGATCGACAGCCACATCAAGCGGCTGCGCAAGAAGTTCAAGGCGATCGACGACGACTTCCAGCAGATCGAGACGCTCTACGGCGTCGGCTACCGCTACAAGGACGGCTGACCGCCCATGGCCAGGCGCCGCCTGGTCTCGCCGCTGACCCTGCGCATCCTCGCCATCAACATCCTGGCGATGGCAGCGCTGGCAGGGGGCCTGATGTATCTCGACCGCTACCAGCGCGGGCTGGTGGCGACCGAGACCGAGGCCCTGCGCCAGCAGGCGGAGATTCTCGCCCGCGCCATCGCGGAGGCGACCACGGACACGCCGCTGCCCAATCAGGAGGTGCGGCTGAACGCCGAGGCGGTGCGGCTGTTCGTGCGCCGCCTGGGTGCCGCCGCCCGCCAGCGCATGCGCGTGTTCCTGGCCGACGGCACGCTGGTGGCCGACAGCCGCAGCCTGTCCGGCCCTGGCGGGGTGGTGCAGATCGAGCCGCTGCCGCCGCCCGGTGAGGCCGAGGAAGGCACCTCCCTGACCGGCCTGCTGGATCGGGTCTACGACACCTTGTTCATGCGCCTGGACCGCAACCAGGACATGCCGGTCTACCGCGAGGCCGCCATCCAGCACGCCGACCAGTATCCCGAGGTGCATCGCGCCCTGCGCGGCGAGGATGCCACCCGCCTCTACGCCGACCGCGGCGGGCTGCTGGTCAGCGTGGCGGTGCCGATCCAGGCCTACCGCCAGGTGCTGGGCGCCATGATGCTGACCATCCCCGGCGACGACATCGACGAGAAGCTGCGGCAGGTGCGCCTGGAAATCCTGATCGTGTTCGGGATAGCCGGCACCATCACGGCGCTGCTGTCGATCTATCTTGCCGGCACCATCTCGCGTCCGATCCGCCTGCTCGCCCAGGCCGCAGACCGGGTGCGCACGGCCGGCCAGGGCCGCCAGGTGCGCATCCCCGATTTCGGCCGGCGGGGCGACGAGATCGGCGACCTGTCACAGGCCCTGCGCGCGATGACCGCGGCGCTGTGGCAGCGCATGGACGCGATCGAAGCCTTCGCGGCCGACGTCTCGCACGAGATCAAGAACCCGCTGACCAGCCTGCGCAGCGCCGTGGAGACCGCCGCCCGGGTGAACGATCCCGCCAAGCAGCAGCGCCTGATGGAGGTGATCCTCGACGACGTGAAGCGGCTGGACCGGCTGATCACCGACATCTCCGCCGCCTCCCGGCTGGACGCCGAGCTGTCCCGCGCCGACCCGGCGCCGGTCGATCTCGGCGGGCTGCTGGTGATGCTGCGCGACAGCCTGACCGCCGGCGACGATCCCGGCCGGCCAGCGATCGAGCTTCGGGTCGAGGGCGAGCGGGCGCTGCGCGTGATGGGGCTGGAGGGGCGGCTGGTACAGGTGTTCCAGAACCTACTGGCCAATGCGATCAGCTTCTCGCCGCCCGGCGGCCGCATCGTCGTCACCCTGCGCCGCGAGGGCCGCGAGGCGGTGGCCACCGTCGAGGACGACGGGCCCGGCATTCCCGAAGGCAAGCTGGAGGCGATCTTCGACCGCTTCTACACCGAGCGCCCCCCGGGCGAGAAGTTCGGCACCCATTCCGGCCTCGGCCTCAGCATCTCGCGGCAGATCGTCGATGCCCATGGCGGGCGGATCCGCGCCGAGAACCGCCGCCGCCCCGATGGCAGCATCGCCGGCGCCCGCTTCCTGGTCCACCTCCCGCTCGCCTGACATGCCGCCCGCCGCCATGCCCCTGTCAGCAGCACGCACGGCACCCGCACCGGCGGTGCCGCGCCTCATGGTTCGACGGGCTCACCATGAGGCGGCTGGGGGGACGGGGTTCTTTGCTGAGGCTGCCTCTGTCCTCCCACTCCGCCTTACCCTGAGCCCCTCATCCCGAGCCCGTCGAGGGACGAAGGGCGAGGCGGCCGCACGGACGGTGGGGCGCCTCATGGTTCGACAGGCTCACCATGAGGCGACTGGGACGGCGAAGATCAGTGGTGACGCTGCCCCCACCCTTCCATTCCGCCTCACCCTGAGCCCGTCGAAGGGGGAGG
>CAZEQG010000160.1:0-6913 GCA_964514295.1 uncultured Alphaproteobacteria bacterium | reverse complement strand
CCCATCGAGGGCTCGTCGAGCAGGATCATCTTCGGCCGGCTCATCAGCGCCCGGCCGATCGCGGTCATCTGCTGCTCGCCGCCGGAGGTGTAGCCGGCCTGGCTGCCGCGCCTCACCTTCAGGCGCGGGAAATAGCTGTAGACCTTCTCCAGGTCGGCGCGCACGGCGGCCGCCCCGTCGCGCCGGGTGAAGGCGCCGGTCAACAGATTCTCCTCCACCGTCAGGTGGCCGAAACAGTGGCGGCCCTCCATCACCTGGATGACGCCCTGGCGCACGAGCTGGTCCGGGGTTGCGCCGTCGATGCGCTGGCCCTCGAACAGGATCTCGCCCTTGGTCACCTCGCCGCGCTCGGCCCGCAGCAGGTTCGACACCGATTTCAGCGTCGTCGACTTGCCGGCGCCATTGGCCCCCAGCAGAGCGACGATGCCGCCCGCCGGCACGTCCAGCGACACGCCCTTCAGCACCAGGATGACGTGATCGTAGATCACCTCGATGTTGCGGATCGCCAGCAGGGAATCGGCCATGCGGCACCTCGGGGAAGAAAAGGGCCGGGGCATGGCGCCCCGGCCCCGGGTCAGGATGGTCGGCCGGTCAGCTCGCCGTGCAGCTCACCGGGGTGATCTTCTTCTCGGCGGCATAGGCCTTGGCCTGGGCCTCCATCTTCGGGCGCAGATAGCTGGTGTCGGCGGCGATCCAGCCGGACTTCTCGACCCACTTCTTGCCATCCCACTGCTGGATCTTGGCCTTGCGCGAGCCTTCATGGTCGAGGCAGCTGGCGCCGAAGGGCTCGAACAGGCCGGTCATGCCCAGTTCGCGGATGCGCTCGGAGCCGATGGTCAGGTTCTCCAGGCCCCAGCGCATCTGCTCGCCGGTGATCGGCTTCTTGCCATACTTCTCCTGGGCGGCGCGGATCGCCTCGGCCACCAGCACGGCGTTCACGACGCCGCGGTTGTAGAGGACATGGCCGACATCGGCCTTGGGCGTCTGCGACTTGCCCTTGTCGATCACGTGCTTGATGATGTCGGCGTGGACCGGGAACTGGCCTGCCGGGTGCAGGGCGAGGGCCTGGTAGCCCTTGGCGCCGTCGCCGGCCGGCAGCACATCGGGCTCGGCACCGGACCACCACACGCCATACATCTTGTCGCGCGGATAGCCGACGGCAGCCGCCTCCTTGATCGCGGTCGAGTTCATCACGCCCCAGCCCCACAGGAACACATAGTCCGGCCGGCTCTGGCGGATCTGCAGCCAGGCCGCCTTCTGCTCAACGCCGGGGTGGGTCACCGGAATGGCGGTGAAGGCGTAGCCATACTGCTTGGCGCGCTCCTCAAGCACCGGGATCGGCTCGCGGCCATAGGGGCTGTCGTGGAAGACCAGCGCGATCTTCTTGCCCTTCAGCTTCTCGCGGCCGAGATGGCCAAGCAGGATGTCGGCGGCCGACCAGTAGGTGCCAAGGAACGGGAAATTCCACTGGAACACCCGGCCATCGGCCGATTCCGAGCGGCCATAGCCCATGGTCACGATCGGGATCTTGTCCAGCGGCGCCTTCTCGGTCAGCGCGAAGGTGATGCCGGTCGACAGCGGGTTGAACACCGTGGCCCCGGTCGGCCCCTTGCCCTTCATGCGCTCGTAGCACTCAACGCCCTTGTCGGTGGCATAGCCGGTCTCGCACTCCTCGACCACCAGCCGGACGCCGTTGATGCCGCCGTCGCGCTCGTTCAGCATGTTCAGATAGTCGACATAGCCATTGGCGAAGGGGATGCCGTTCGGCGCATAGGCCCCGGTGCGGTAGACCAGGGCGGGCATGTACTGCTCGTTCTGCGCCGCCGCCTGCCCGGCGGTGCCGGCCCAGGCCATACCCGCCGCAAGCGCGGCCAGACCCAGTGTCCTCATCATTGCTTGTATCCTCCCTTTGGCGATGGCGGTGCCTTCATTGTCATGCCGAAGGTTTCCGCCTGTGGATGAAAGCCTATCACGAACCTTCCCGCCCTCAATACGGGAAGGGCCAGCGCCGCAGCTTCTCCTTGAAGATGGTCCAGAGCCGGGCCAGTCCGTGCGGCTCGACGATGAGGAAGAAGACGATCAGCGCGCCGAAGATCACCAGGGCCAGATGCGAGGCGGTGGCGGTGGAGATCGGGATGCCCAGCATCGCCGGCACCTGGTCCAGGAAGATCGGCAGCATGGTGATGAAGGCGGCGCCCAGGAAACAGCCCAGGATGGAGCCGAGCCCGCCGATGATGATCATGAACAGGAGCTGGAAGGAGCGGTCGATGTTGAAGGTCAGCGGCTCCCAGGAGCCGAGATGCACGAAGGCCCACAACGCCCCGGCCACACCGACATAGAAGGAGGATACGGCAAAGGCCAAAAGCTTGGCATGCATCGGGCGGATGCCGATGATCTCGGCCGCGATGTCCATGTCGCGGATCGCCATCCAGGCCCGGCCCACCCGGCCGCGCACCAGGTTCTTGGCGATCCAGGCGAAGAACACCACGATCGCCAGCGTGAACAGGTAGCGCTCGGCCGGGGTCGCAAAGACGTACCCGAAGACGTTCAGCGGCGGCGCCGTGACCGAGCCCGAGGGGGTGTAGTTGGTGAACCACTTCACCCGGATGAACAGCCAGTCCAGGAAGAACTGCGCCGCCAGGGTGGCGACCGCCAGATAGAAGCCCTTGATGCGCAGCGAGGGCACGCCGAACAGCAGCCCCACCGCCGCCGCGCAGGCCCCGGCCAGCAGCAGCACCACCAGCAGGTTGAGAAAGGGCAGGTGCAGGCTGATGTTGTAGGCGGCATAGGCGCCCACCGCCATGAAGCCGCCGGTGCCGAGCGAAAGCTGCCCGCAATAGCCGACCAGGATGTTCAGCCCGATCGCCGCCAGGGCCAGGATCAGGAAGGGAATGAGGATCGCCCGGAAGAAATACTCGTTGGCCAGCAGCGGCACGCCGATGAAAGCGATCAGCAGGATGGCGGCCATGCCGATGCGGTCCAGGCGGATCGGGAAGACCGCCTGATCCTCGGCATAGGAGGTCTTGAACTGTCCTGCCTCGCGATAGATCACGGCCTCACACCCTTTCGATGATGCGCTCGCCGAACAGGCCCTGGGGCCGGAACAGCAGGACCAGCAGGGCCAGCATGTAGGCGAACCAGTTCTCGATGCCGCCGCCGATGACGGGGCCGAGGAACACTTCGGACAGCTTCTCGCCGGCGCCGATGATCAGGCCGCCGATGATGGCGCCGGGCACGCTGGTGAAGCCGCCGATGATCAGCACCGGCAGCGCCTTCAGCGCCACGAAGGCGATCGAGAACTGCACCCCGAGCTTGGTGCCCCACACCATCGCCGCCACCAGCGCCACGAGGCCGGACACCGCCCAGACGATGACCCAGATCTGGTTCAGCGGGATGCCGACCGACAGCGCCGCCTGATGGTCGTCGGCGACCGCCCGCAGGGCGCGCCCGATGCGCGTGTACTGGAAGAAAAAGGCCAGCACCACCACCAAGAGGCCGGCCACCACCGCGGCGTAAAGATCCTCGCTCTGCACCAGCAGCCCGCCCTCGAACACCGTCTCCCACAGGAACACCGGGTCCTTCGGGATGCCGACGTCGAGCGGATAGACCTCGGCCCCGAAGATCTGCTGGCCCAGCCCCTCCAGCACGAAGGTAATCCCGATCGTCGCCATGAACAGCGAGATGTCGGGCTGGTTGACCAGCGGGCGCAGCACCACGCGCTCGACCGCAAAGGCGATGCCCACCATCACCAGCATGGCAAAGGCCAGCGCCACCGGCAGCGGCACCACCTCCAGCGCCCGCACCAGGGCAAGCCCCGCCACCAGCACCATCGCCCCTTGCGCGAAGTTGAACACGCCGGAGGCCTTGAAGATCAGCACGAAGCCGAGGGCCACGAGGGAATAGAGGACGCCGGCGAGCAGCCCGCCCATCAACACCTCGATGACGAAGCCGATCTCAGCCAGCATCGCAGAGCCCCCCGCCGGATCGCCACCGAACCCCCGGCGCGCGCATCAATGGCTGACCCCCAGATAGGCGTCGATCACCTGCTGGTCGGCGCGCACCTCGTCGGGCGGGCCGTCGGCGATCTTGCGGCCATAGTCCAGCACCACCACCCGGTCGGAGATGTCCATGACCACGCCCATGTCGTGCTCGATCAGGATGATGGTGGTGCCGAACTCCTGGTTCACCTCCAGAACGAAGCGGCACATGTCCTGCTTTTCCTCGACGTTCATGCCGGCCATCGGCTCGTCGAGCAGCAGGATCGAGGGCTCCATCGCCAGCGCCCGCCCCAGCTCCACCCGCTTCTGCAGGCCATAGGGCAGGCGGCCGACCGGGGTCCGGCGGATCGCCTGGATCTCCAGGAAGTCGATCACCTTCTCCACCGCCTCGCGGTGCGCCAGCTCCTCGCGCCGGGCCGGGCCGAAATGGAGGCACTGCCAGAAGAAGCCGACATCCATCTTCAGGAGCCGGCCGGTCATCAGGTTGTCCAGCGTCGACATGCCCTTGAACAGGGCGATGTTCTGGAAGGTGCGGGCGATGCCGTTCTTGGCCGCGAAATGCGGGTCCATGGCCGCCATCTCGCGGCCGGCGAAGCGGATGGTGCCGGCCTGCGGCTTGTAGAAGCCGTTGATCACGTTCAGCATCGAGGACTTGCCGGCGCCATTCGGCCCGATGATCGCCAGCACCTCGCCCCGGTTCACGCCGAAGCCGATGCGGTTCAGCGCCTTGACGCCACCGAAGCGAAGCTCGATGTCGGCCACACTCAGCACCTCCTCGGCCATGCCTAGCCTGCCATCTTCAGCTCGGCGCGCCCGGCCGGGATCAGCGTCATGATCGGCATGTCGGCGGTCACCTTCGCACGCCGTCCATCCTCGTAGACCACTTCGGTATCGAGATGCGCGCTGTCGCGCCCCTCCTCGTAGAGCTGATCGATGAGCTGCCCGTAGCGCTCGGCGATCACCCCGCGGCGCACCTTGCGGGTACGGGTAAGCTCGCCGTCATCGGCGTCCAGCTCCTTGTAGAGCAGCAGGAACTTGGCGATGCGCTGGCCCTCCGGAAGCTGCGCATTCACCAGCACCACCTCGCGCGCCACCAGCTCATAGACCTCCGGCCTCGCGGCGAGGCCGGTGTAGGAGGTGAACGCGATGCGGTTCTTCTCGGCCCATTTGGAGACGATCGAGGCGCGGATGCAGATGATCGCGGTGAGGTAGGGCCGGCCGGCGCCCAGGATCACCGCCTCGGCGATATAGGTCGAGAACTTCAGCTTGTTCTCGATGTATTGCGGAGAGAAGCGGATGCCGGTCGCGGTCGAGGCGAGGTCGCGCACCCGGTCGATCACCACCAGCCGGCCCTTGGCATCGAAATAGCCGGCATCGCCGGTATGCATCCAGCCATCCCGCAGATCGGCCCTGGTCGCCGCCTCGTTCAGGTAGTAGCCGGCGAACATGTCGGGGTGGCGGGTCACGATCTCGCCCACCCCCTCGGCATCGGGGTTGTCGATGCGCACCTCGCAGTCGCGGAAGGGCGGGCCGACGGTGTTGCAGTCCAGCTCGCGGCCATCCTGGAGGGTGTAGGCGCCCATCAGCTCGGTCTGGCCATAGAGCTGGCGCAGCGGCACGCCCATGGCGAGGAACAGCTTGAAGGTGTCGGGGCCGAGCGCCGATCCCCCGGTGGCGGCCGACCGCACGCGGCTGAAGCCCAGCCGGTCGCGCAGCGCCCCGAACAGCGCGATCTCGGCCAGCCGCGACCGCCGCCCCTGGTCGACCGCCGCGATGCCGCGCTTGAGGCCCTGCTCGAAGACGAAGCGGTTGAAGGGGTTGGCGTCCATGATCCGGGCGCGCATGTCGGCGGCGAGCTGCTCCCACAGGCGCGGCGCCAGCAGCAGGAAGGTCGGCCCGATCTCGCGCAGGTCATGCAGCAGCGTGTCCTGGTTCTCCGGGAAGTTCACCTTCATCCGGCTGACCAGCGACATGCCGAAGCAGTAGATCTGCTCCATGATCCAGGGCAGCGGCAGCACCGAGACGAACTCGTCGCTGGCATCCTTGGGGTCGGCTTCCAGATAGCGGTGGACATGGCGGATCATCGCCCCGCCCGGCAGCATGGCGAGCTTCGGGTTGGAGGTGGTGCCGCTGGTGGTGCACAAGATCGCCACATCCTCGCCGCGGGTCTGCGCGGCCAGCGCGTCATAGGCGCCGGCAAGGTCGCCGACGCCGGCGGTGCCATCGGCCACCAGCCCGTCCAGCGAGCGCACCCGCGGATCGCTGATCCGCGCCATGCCGCGCGGATCGCGGTAGACGATGTGCTCCAGCCTGGGCAGGCGATCGCCCAGCTCCAGGAACTTGTCCACCTGCTCCTGGTCCTCGGCGAAGGCGATGCGCACCCCGGCATAGGCGGCCAGATAGCCCACCTCCTCGGCCAGCGCGTCGCGGTAGATGCCGAGCGACATGGCGCCGACGCTGTGGGCCGCCAGCTCGAAGGCGCTCCACACGCCGTCATTGTCGCCGATCATCGCCACCACGTCGCCGCGGCCGATGCCCAGCCCCTTCAGCCCCAGCGCGATGCCGGCCACCCGGTCGCGGTACTGCGCCCAGGTGGTCTCCCGCCAGATGCCGAAATCCTTCTGCCGCACGGCCACGTCGCCGCCATGCTCGCGGGCGTTCAGCGCCAGCAGCTTTGGCAGCGTGTCATAGATCGCGGGATCGGGATGCCCCGCCATCAGGCGGCATCCGCGCAAGCGTGAACGCTCGTCGGCACGACGATCCTCCCAGACGTTTGTCCAACCCTGCACGCGCGGGGTTTGCCCCCGTCATCTGGTCGGCATGCCTAGCGGAATCCGGCGCGCCTGGCAAGGCGACAGGCCGCCGCGCGCCCGGCAGGGCAACCGCAGGGCGGGCCGGGCGGGGCCGCCGCCGAC
>CAZEQG010000159.1:0-6936 GCA_964514295.1 uncultured Alphaproteobacteria bacterium | reverse complement strand
CACCCGGCTCCCCAGCCCCTCGGCCACATGGGCGGCCGTGGTGGGGCTGACCCGGCCCGAGGGATTTGCCGACGGCGCCACCACCGGCCGGCCCACGGCGCGCAGCAGCGCCTGGGCCACCGGATGGTCGGGCAGTCGGATCGCGATGGTGTCCAGCCCCGCCGTGGCCAGCTCGCTGACCGGGCAGTCATCGCGCCGGCGCAGCACCAGGGTCAGCGGCCCGGGCCAGAAGCGGCCGGCAAGCGCCTCCGCCAGCGGCGTGAAGACCGCCAGCCGGCGTGCGTCCTCAACGGTCGATACATGTGATATCAATGGGTTGAAGGACGGTCTTCCCTTCGCTTCGTAGATTCCCGCGACGGCACGCCCGTTTGTCGCATCGGCACCCAGGCCATAGACGGTCTCGGTCGGGAAGGCGACCAGGCCGCCATCACGCAGGAGAGTGGCGGCGCGGGCTATCGCGTCCATTGTGGCGGCTTCGATCATGGCCTACGATATATGGGCAGGAGGGCGGATGGTCGCCAAGATTATCACCATCGCGCAGCAGAAGGGCGGTGCCGGAAAGACGACGCTTGCCGCCCATCTGGCGGTGGCCTGGAGTGGCCTCGGCCACCGCGTGGCGGTGGTCGACATCGACCCGCAGGGCAGCCTGACCGCCTGGGACCGGCTGCGCGCCGAGGTGGGGCCGGCGACCACGCTGGATGTGCGCGGCGTCTCCGGCTGGCGGGTGGCGACCGAGGTGGACCGCCTGAAGCGCGACCATGCGATCGTTCTGGTCGACAGCCCGCCCCATGCCGAGACCGAGGCGCGGGCGGCGGTGCGGGCCGCCGACCTGGTGGTGGTGCCGGTGCAGCCGAGCCCGATGGACCTGTGGGCCAGCCGCGCCACGCTGGACATGGCGCGCAAGGAGGGCACGCCGGCGCTGGTGGTGCTGAACCGGGTGCCACCCCGCGCCAAGCTGACCCAGACCATGCAGCAGAAGATCGCCGAGCTTGGCGCCCCGGTGGCGGACACGGTGATCGGCAACCGGGTGGCGCTGGCCGCCGCGATGCTGGAAGGCCAGGGCATCGGCGAATACGATCCGCGCTCCCGGGCGGGGCAGGAGATCGAGGCGCTGGCCAGGGAAATCCTCAACTTCAAGGGCTAGGAAACGCGACATGGCCGGCAGGCTTGCAGGAAAGACCGCCATCATCACGGCGGCGGGGCAGGGTATTGGGAAGGCGTCGGCGCTGGCTTTTGCCGCCGAAGGCGCACAGGTGGTGGCGACCGACATCAATGGCGGGCTGCTGGCGGGACTGGCCGGCACGCCGGGGATCACCACCCGGGTGCTGGACGTCACCGATGCGGCCGCGGTGGCGGCGGCGGCCGCCGCCTGTGGGCCGGTCGACGTGCTCTTCAACTGCGCCGGCTATGTCCATAACGGCACCATCCTGGACTGTGACGAGGCCGCCTGGGACTTTTCCATGTCGCTGAACGTGAAGGCGATGTGGCGGATGATCCGGGCCTTCCTGCCGGGGATGATCGAGGCCGGCGGCGGCAGCATCGTGAACATGGCTTCGGTTGCATCCTCGATCCGCGGCGTGCCCAACCGCTGCGTCTATGGCACCTCCAAGGCGGCGGTGATCGGGCTCACCAAGTCCGTGGCCGCCGACTTCGTCGGCAAGGGCATCCGCTGCAATGCGATCTGCCCAGGCACGGTGCAGACCCCCTCGCTCGACGACCGGATCAACGCCAATGCCGATCCCGCCGCCGCCCGGGCCGCCTTCATCGCCCGCCAGCCGATGGGGCGCCTGGGCACCGCCGAGGAGATCGCGCTGCTCGCCGTCTATCTGGCCAGCGATGAGGCGCGGTACATCACCGGCACGGCGGTATCGATCGATGGCGGCATGACCATCTGACGCGGCGGGAAGTGCGCTACAGCAGCCCTTCCGACTTGAAGCTGAGATGGCCCTTGCGGCCGATGATGACATGGTCGTGCAGGGCGATGCCGAGGGCCGCGGCCGCTTTCCGGACCTCCCGCGTCATCTCGATGTCGGCGCGGGAGGGGGTGGGATCGCCCGACGGGTGGTTGTGCACCATGATGATGGCGGTGGCCGAAAGCTCCAGCGCCCGCCGCACCACCTCGCGGGGGTAGACGGGGGTGTGGTCGACGGTGCCGCGCTGCTGCACCTCGTCGGTCAGGATCGTGTTCTTGCGGTCAAGGAAGATGATGCGGAACTGCTCGATGCTGTCATAGGCCATGCTGGCCCGGCAGTAGTCCAGCAGCGCCTGCCAGGAGCCGAGCACCGGACGGTCGATCAGTGGAGCGCGCAGCAGGCGCAGGGCGGCGGCCTGCGCCGTCTTCAGCGCGGCGACGGAGGCCTCGCCGATGCCGGGTACCGCGGCGAGCGCCTGGGGATCGGCCGAGATCACGTCGGCGAACCCCCCGAAGCGCGCCAGCAGCGCCTTGGCCAGGGGCTTCACGTCGCCGCGCGGCTGGCCGAGGAACAGCAGCAGCTCCAGCAGCTCATAGTCCGGCAGCGCCTCCGGGCCGCCGTCGAGGAAGCGCTTGCGCAGCCGCGCGCGATGGCCGTGGTAGTGGGGTGTGCCCTCTGCGGCGGCGCCGTCGAACAGGCCCGGCGGCTGTTCCGTGCCGGTCACGGCGTCAGACGATCGGCTGGTGCAGGCCCGACGGCGACAGGGTGAAGATCTCGAAGCCGGTGTCGGTAACGCCGATCGAGTGCTCGTACTGCGCCGACAGGGAACGGTCGCGCGTCACCGCCGTCCAACCGTCGTCGAGCACCTTCACCTCGTAGCGGCCGGCATTGATCATCGGCTCTATGGTGAAGAACATGCCCGGCCGCAGCACCACGCCCTCGCCCGGACGCCCATAATGCAGCACGCTCGGCGCGTCGTGGAACACCCGGCCCAGCCCATGGCCGCAGAAGTCGCGCACCACCGAGAAGCGGGCGCCTTCGGCATGGCGCTGGATGGCATGGCCGACATCGCCCAGCGTCGCCCCCGGGCGCACCGCCTCGATGCCCAGCATCATCGCCTCGTAGGTCACCTCGCACAGTCGCCGGGCCTTCACCCCGACGCGCCCGACCGGGAACATCCGGCTGGTGTCGCCATACCAGCCGTCCAGGATCACCGTCACGTCGATGTTCACCACATCGCCGTCGGCCAGCACCTTGTCGCCCGGAATGCCGTGGCAGACCACGTGGTTCACCGAGGTGCAGATCGATTTCGGGAAGCCGCGGTAGCCAAGCGGCGCGGGCACCGCGCCACGGCCGACGATGAAGTCATGGCACAGCGTGTCGAGCGCCCCGGTCGTCACGCCCGGCTGCACATGCGGGGCAATGAAGTCCAGCACCTCGGCCGCGAGCCTGCCGGCCCGGCGCATGCCCTCGAAGCCCTCCGGGCCGTGAATCTTGATGCTGCGGGCTTCGGCGGTGGCGGAGCGCATCTGTCCTCTCATCGCAAAATCGGCAATGCCGCGGGCACCGGCGCCTGTCTGTCAGCCCGGATATTATTATCATAGCACAGTATTTCAATCGCGCGGCAGGCGCTGCCGCAGATCAGCCCTGCATGCCCTCGGCGCGGCGGCGGATCACGGGATAGATGGCGCCCAGCACGGCATCGACGGCGTGGTCATCTTCCGATGCCGGCAGCAGCAGCCGCTCGTAGCGCGCGAACCAGAAATCCTGGATGAAGGTCCGCACGGCATAGGTGGGGGCCCGGCTGTCCAGTACCTCCTGATAGGCTTGGCCGGCGATGCGCCGATAGAAGCGGTTGGGCATCTCGTCGACAAAGCGGTTCTCGACGTCGATCGCCACGAAGCGGCCGAGCGCCCGGCCAACGCGGCGGTAGCGGAAGCGCGGCCCCGGCCACACCACCTCGACCAGCAGCAGGTTGGCCATCAGGTCCGGCAGGTCGACCAGGCTGAAATCGCCGGGCCGCGGCATGCGCCGGCCGCCACGCGCCTGGCGCCAGCGCGCCAGCAGGTCCTTCAGCCGCGGGTCGAGTACGGCGCCGTCGATGTGGTTCTCCATCACGATCACGGATATAGCTTGGAAGAGCCCGCCTTCCATTCCTTCCCACAGCGATGCAGCAGCGACGATGACAGAAGTTCCCACGGCCGCGATCCTGGTGATCGGCAACGAAATCCTGTCGGGGCGCACCCGCGACGCCAACATCCAGGCGATCGGCCAGCGCATGGGCGAGCTTGGCATCCGCCTGACCGAGGCGCGCGTGGTGCGCGACGAGGAGGCCGCGGTGGTGGCGGCCCTCGACGCCCTGCGCGCCGCCAACACCTATGTCTTTACCACCGGCGGCATCGGCCCGACCCATGACGACATCACCGCCGCCTGCGTGGCAAAGGCCTTCGGCCTGCCGCTGCACAAGCATCCCGAGGCGATGGCGACGCTGGCCGCCCACTACGCGGCGAACGGGCTGCCCTTCAACGAGGCCCGGCAGAAGATGGCGACGGTGCCGGAGGGCGCGGCCCTGATCGACAATCCGGTGTCGAAGGCGCCCGGCTTCCATATCGGCAACGTCTTCGTGCTGGCCGGCATTCCGCGCGTCATGCAGGCGATGCTGGACAGCCTGACGCCGCAGCTTCGCGGCGGCCCCCGCATGGTCTCGGCGACGGTGTCCTGCGCGCTCGGCGAGGGCATGCTGGCCGACGGGCTGACCCGCCTGCAGGAGGCCGACCCGTCGGTCGAGATCGGCAGCTATCCCTATTTCCATCATGGCCGGTTTGGCGTCAGCCTGGTGATGCGCGGCACCGACCCGGCGGCGGTCGAGACCGCTGCCGCGGCGGTGCGCCAGCTCATCCGCGACCTCGGCGGCGAGCCGCTGGCCGAGGACCCGCGCGACGAGGCGAAGACATAATTGGAATAGTTGAATAAATTGATAAGAGAATCTTAAGGTTCACCGCCGCATGCTGCCAGCCTGTGCCAACTGGGGAGGCAGGCGATGTCCGCAACAGGGGACAAGACGGCGCTCGGCAACCTGGCGGTCGGTACCAAGGCGATGGCCGGGGTGGTGCTTCTCGGTCTCCTGGCCGGGGTGCTGATCGCCGTCGGCATCATCGGCCAGAACCGCCTGCTCGACACCGCCCAGCAGCAGCGCGCCGCCGCGCAGCGGGCAATCTTCGGCGAGCGGGTGAACGGCCAGGTGAACTCCGTGGTGATGGACAGCCGCGGCATCTACATGTCGGCCGACTGGCGGGAGGCGGAACGCTTCGCAAGGCCGCTGCTGGCGACGCTGACGGCGCTGGAGAAGACGCTCGCCGATTGGCTGCCACTGATCCCCGCCGGCAATCGCGAGGCTGCCGTGCAGCTTGAGGCCAAGGCCCGGCAGTTCATCGACTTCCGGCGCGAGCTCGTGCGGCTGGCCCGCGAGGTCGGCACGCCCCAGGCCCGCGCCTTCGGCGACAACGATGCCAACCGCACGGTGCGCCAGGAGTTCAACCGCTACCTCCAGGAGCTGGTGTCACGCAACGAGGCCATGCTGGCCGAAATGGATGCGATGCTGATCTCCCAGCGCGCCACCACCCAGGCGCTGATGCTCAGCCTCGGCATTCTCAGCGTCATCGTGTGCGTCGGTCTGGCCGCGCTGATTGCCGTGGCCACCATCGTGCGGCCGCTGCGGCGGATCTCCACGGTGATGTCCAGCGTCGCCGGTGGCGACCTGGACTGCGCCATCCCCTTCGTCGGGCAGAAGGACGAGATCGGGATGGTGGCGCGGGCGCTGGCGGTGTTCCAGGGGGCCGGACGCGACCTGCGCGCCGCCCGTGAGCGCGAGGCGCGGGAGCGCGAAGCCGCCACCGCCCGGGCCGAGAAGCTGGGCGCGCTGACCCGTGCCTTCGACCAGGATGTGGGCCGCGAGCTTGAGCGGGTGGTCGGCTCCGTCGGCAGCCTCGAGAGCACCGCCGGCTCGCTGTCCTCGGTCGCCACCGAAACCTCGCGGCAGACGACCGTCGTCACCCATGCCGCGACCGAGGCCACCGGCAATGTGCAGACGGTGGCTGTCGCGGCCGAGGAGCTGGGCGCCTCCATCAAGGAGATCGCCCGCCAGCTCAGCGAGGCCACCCGGATGACCAGTGCCGCGACCGAAGTGGCGGCCCGCAGCCAGAGCCTGGTCGATGGGCTGAACGGCGCGGCGGCGAAGATCGGGGAGGTGGTGCAGCTGATCAGCCAGATCGCCAGCCAGACCAACCTGCTGGCGCTCAATGCCACGATCGAGGCGGCGCGCGCCGGCGAGATGGGCAAGGGCTTCGCCGTGGTGGCGGCGGAGGTGAAGAACCTCGCCACCCAGACCGGCAAGGCGACCGACGACATCTCGACCCAGGTCGCCTCCATGCAGGCGGCCACCGGGAATGCCGTCGGCGCCATCTCCTCCATCGCCGACACCATTCGCCAGATCGACCAAATCGCCACCACCATCGCCTCGGCGGTGGAGGAGCAGTCGGCGGCGACCGACGAGATCGTGCGCAATGTCAGCCAGGCGGCGACGGGCATCGCCGCGGTCTCCCAGAGCATCGACGGGGTGAACAACGCCAGCGAGGAGACCAGCCGCAGCTCCACCATGGTGCTGTCGGAGACGCGCGCGCTGGCCCAGGCGGCGCAGGAACTGCGCGCCCGGGTCGACGGCTTTCTTTCGACCGTGCGGGCGACCTGACGGGCATCGCGCGCGGGCGGGCGCCGCAAGAAAGGAACCCCCGGGGGAGGGCGGGACGATCTGCCCCCGGGGGTTCCTCATGCTGCCGCCGGCCGCGGGCTACGGCCGAACGGGGGGAACGGGCGGCAGCATGTGCGGGGGCCCCGGCAGTACGATGGCGGCCAGGATCTCGCGCTGGTCAGGGCGCAGGGCGGGCAGCAGGTCGGCCGTGGCCACGCGCAGGGACTCCAGTGCCTGGCTCATGGCCGCATGCAGCCGCGCCATCCGGGCCAGCCG
>CAZEQG010000158.1:267-6976 GCA_964514295.1 uncultured Alphaproteobacteria bacterium | reverse complement strand
GGCGCGCGGCAAACCGCCGCAGTAGGCCGCCGGTGCCGCAGCCGGCATCCAGCACCGGGCCTGCGGCCGGCGCGTGCCGCTCGAAGGCGGCCAGCAGCAACCGGTGCAGCCCGTCGAACCACCACATCCGCTGCTCGGTCTCCGCCAGCCGCCGGTATTCGACCGCCCGCATGCCGCCCCTTCCCCGCCGCAGCCGCGCTTCCCGCGCCGGCCCGCGTCTGCTAGCTTTCCCTGGCGCTCGGGACAAGCCCGAACAAGCAAGCGAACGACGAACGAACCGCGACTTTCGACCGGACCGAAGCCAGCGCCCGTGAGCCTGACCCACCCCTTCGCGCCCGCCGCCCTGCCCGGCCGGCTGAACAGCCTGTCGATGCGTGCCATGCTCGGCCTCGGCTATGCGCTGCCGGCCCTGGCGCTGCTGCCGCGGCTGTTCCCGCCGATCAACCACGATACCGGCGCGCTGCTTGATTTCGGCCGGCGCTGGCTGGCTGGCGAGCGGCTCTATGTCGACCTGCTCGACATGAACACGCCGATCACCTTCGTGCACTACGCGGTGCCGGTGGCGATCGGCAACATGCTGAACCTCGGCAGCCCGGCGGGGGTGACGATCTGGTTCTTCCTGCTGATCGGGCTGTCCTTCGCGGCCGCCTGCTGGCTGATGCCACGGGCGGCGGCGGGCGAGCTGCCGGTGGTGCGCCACCTGGCGCTGCAGGCGATCCTGTTCGGGCTGTGCGCGCTGCCGGCCGACGAGTTCACGCAGCGCGAGCACCTGATGGTGATCCTTGCGGTCCCCTACGCGCTGTTCGCGGCGATGCGCGCCGGCGGGCAGGCGGTGCCGCTCAGCCTCGGCATCGCGGTCACGCTGGCCGCCTCCCTCGGCTTCGTGATCAAGCCGCACTACGTGTTCGTGCCGCTGGTGATCGAGCTTTACCTGCTGTGGCAGCGCGGCCTGCGGGCCACACTGCTCGACCCCGCACCCTGGGTGATCGGCTTTGCCTATGTCGGCCATCTCGCGGCGATCGTGTTCCTGACGCCGAACTACCTGGGCTTCGTGGTGCCGATCACGCTGGAATACTACACCCGCCTCAGCCATGGCGCGGCGATACCGCCCTGGGTCACCGGCTATGCCGGGGCAACGCTGGTGGCCCTGCTGCTGCTGGCGCCGCTGGTGTGGGGCCGGGCGGGCTCGCCGCTGCTGCGCATCGGCTTCCTGTTCGCGCTCGGCGGCGTGTTCTCCGACATGGCGCAGGCCAAGGGCTGGTACTACCACGCCATCCCCGGGCTGTTCGGCATCATGTTCCTGCTGCCGACCATGGGCGCGCGCGGCATCGCGCTGCTCGCCGGGGACCGGCTGCGCCAGCTCGACCTGCCGACGGCGGCGCTGTCGCTGTTCATGGCGGTGTCGGTCAACTACACCTTCCTCACCTTCCAGCAGCCCTTCGACAAGCAGATCTACTTCACCGGCTCCGAGGTCGACCGGCTGTCGCGCATGGTCAAGAAATACGCCAAGCGCGGGCGCGTGCTGTCGCTGTCGCCGGGGATCTATCCGCATTTCCCGATGGTGAACTACGCGCATGCCTCGATGACCATGCCGTTCATGACCATGTGGCTGCTGCAGGGGGTCTATGCCTTCTGCGAGGAGGGCAAGCCCCTCTACAACGAGCCCGACCGCATGGAACCGGCCGAGCGCTTCGTCTACGAGACGGTGGCGGCGAACATGGCGCGCTGGAAGCCGGGCGTGGTGGTGGTGGACCACATCACCGGCGTGCCCGACTGCATCGTCGACAGCCCCTTCTCCTATCTCGACTATTTCCTGCGCCACCCGGACTTCGCGGCGGAGTGGCAGAACTACGAATACATCGACAGGCTGGGGCGCTTCGACATCTATGCCCGGATGCCTTGAGGGACGGAAAGGATCAACATGTTCAAGGAAAACCGCCTGAAGCGGCGGATGGCCGCAGGCGAGCGCGCCTTCGGGATCTGGCTGCAGACCGCCGAGCCGACCTTTGCCGAACTGGCGGGGCTGGTCGGCTATGACGTGCTGATCCTGGACAACGAGCATGGCCCGGCCGACCTGCAGCGCAGCGTCGAGATGATGCGGGCGGCCGAGGCGGCGGGCGCCGATGTGCTGGTGCGGGTGCCGTGGAACGATCCCGTCTATCTCAAGCGCATCCTCGATGCCGGCGCCGCCTCGCTGATGATCCCGATGGTGGAGAGCGCGGAAGAGGCGCGGGCGGCGGTTGCCGCCTGCCGCTATCCGCCGCGCGGCAGCCGCGGCTACTCGGCCTCGACCGCGCGCGCCTCCTCCTACGGCCTGGTGAAGGACTATCTCGCCCGCGCCGACGACGAGATGTTCATCGCCGTGCAGATCGAATCCGAGGCCGCGGTCGGCCGCGCCGGCGAGATCGCGGCGGTCGAGGGCGTCGACATGGTGTTCATCGGCCCCAACGACCTCGCCGGCTCGATCGGCCTGCTGGAGAGGCTGCACGAGCCGGCGGTCGACCGGCTGATCCGGCGCTGCGAGCAGGCGGTGCGCGGCGTCGGCAAGTCGCTTGGCACCGTGCCGCGGCCCGAGCACGGCCCGGAGCGGCTGCTGACGGAAGCCTACCAGCTCGTCGCCGCCTCCACCGAGATGACCCTGTTCCGCGAGGCCGCCAGGGCCGAGATCGCGCGGGTGAAGGCGGCTATCGGAAAATGAAGTTGCTGCCGGGATGGGCGCAGGCGGCCTCCAGCGCCTGCTCGCCCATCTCGACCAGCGCCATCTCATGGGCCGCGCTGGTGGGGTAGAGGGCGATGCCGGCCCGCACCAGCAGCCCGCCGACCGGGCCGGTCGCCGCCGCCGGCGCGGTCAGGGCCTCGATGATCTTCTCGACCACGATCTGGGCATCGGCGATTTCCGACAGGGATTCGATCAGCAGCGCAAAGCGGTCGCGGCCGATGCGCGCCACCGTGTCGCTGGAGCGCAGCAGCCCGGTCAGCACGCCGCCGATCCGCCGCTGCATCTCCTCGCACACCACCAGGTCGCGGCCGGCTGGATCGGCGAGCGCGATGTCGAGCATGATCACGGCGAGGTTGAGCTGATAGCGGCGCGCCCGGCGCACGGCATGGGCGAGGATCTCCCAGAACAGCGGCAGCGCCACCAGCCCGGTCAGCGGATCGCGCAGGGCGAGGATGCGAAGCTGCGCCTCGCGCCCGGCCAGCTCCACCGCCTGGTTGATGATGAAGGCGAGGCTCTGCGGGCCGACCTGATCGAGCGGCAGGCCGCCGGCGCCGACCGCTACCACCGCCGGCGTCTGCTCCAGCCCGGCGAACACCTCGCGCAGCCGGGCAACCGTTCCGGCGCAGCCGAGCGCGGCATCGGTGACGGCGGCGATCCGCGCGCAGGCGGCCACATCGGCCACCGGGATCGCCTCCATGCGCGCCGCCGCCACCAGCGACAGCAGCCGCTCGTCGCCACCGACCACGGCCACGCGCCAGCGGCGCTGCGACTCCTGTTCCATGGCGGCAAGTCTAGCCTCCCCCGGACCGCAAAGACAGACCCGACGATCACTGCCGCAAACACGCCTCAGTTCCCTTCCCGGCGCCCCCGGCCTATAAGCGGGGAATGCTTGCCGCCCCCATGATCGTGCTGATCTCCGCCGCCACCGTCGCCGCCATCAGCCTTGGCGTGCGGCAATCCTTCGGCGTGTTCCTGGCGCCCGTCACCGCCGACCTTGAGATCGGGCGCCAGGTCTTCGGCCTCGCCATCGCGCTGCAGCAGATCCTATGGGGCCTGGTGCAGCCGGTCGGGGCGGCGATCGCCGACCGCTACGGCGCCAGGCGGGTGGTGATGGCGGGTGCGGTGCTCTACGCGCTCGGCTGCCTCACTGTCTCCTTCGCCAGCGCGCCGTGGATGCTCTATGTCGGTTTCGGCGTGTTCGTCGGCGCCGGCATGGGCTGCAGCAGCTTTGCCATCGTCTTCGGCGCCGTCGCCCGGGCCTTCCCGGCCGAGCGGCGCAGCGCCGTGCTGGGGCTGGTGGGGGCCGGCGGCTCCTTCGGCATGTTCGCGATCGTGCCGGTGGCCCAGGGCCTGCTGGACGGGTTCGGCTGGTCGGCCAGCTTCACCATCTTCGCCATGATCGCGGCGCTGATGTTCGTGCTGGCCTTCGGGCTGGGTGCCGCACCGCCGGCGCCGGCCGCCGGCGGCCAGTCGCTCGGCCAGGCGCTGCGCGAGGCGGCGGGGCATTCGGGATTCTGGCTGCTGACCGCCGGCTTCTTCGTCTGCGGCTTCCATGTCGCCTTCATCGCCACCCATCTGCCGGCCTATGTAGCCGACCGCGGCCTGTCCACCGGCATCGGCGCGCTGGCGCTGGCGCTGGTCGGCTTCTTCAACATCATCGGCAGCTACGGCGCCGGCATCCTGGGTGGGCGCTACCGCAAGAAGTATCTGCTGAGCCTGATCTATCTCGGGCGGGCCGGCGTCATCCTCGCCTTCCTGCTGGCGCCGCCCGGCACGGCGGTCACCCTTGCCTTCGCCGGCGCCATGGGCCTGCTGTGGCTGTCGACGGTGCCGCTGACCAGCGGCATGGTCGGCCAGATCTTCGGCGCCCAGTACATGGGCACGCTGTTCTCGCTGGTCTTCCTCAGCCATCAGGTCGGCAGTTTCCTGGGCGCCTGGTCGGGCGGCGCGATCTATGACGCGACCGGCTCCTATGATCTGGTCTGGTTCATCGCCATTGCGCTGTCGCTGCTGGCGGCCGCGCTGCACTGGCCGATCCGCGACCAGACCCTGGCACGGCCGCAGCCGGCATGAACGGCTTCGCTCCCCCGAGTGGCTGGACCCTGGCCGGCTGGACGCTCGCGGCGCTGCTGGCGCTCGGCGGCTGGGCGGCGTGGGCCGCCTGGGGCGACCGCCTTGCCTTCGATCTTGCCGCCGCCTTCTGCCTGTAGCCGGGCTAGCGGCGCACCGGCTGGGCGCGGCAGCTTCCGCCATTGGCCGGGCAGGCGACCGATGCCTGGGCCGCCGGCTTGTCCATCGAGCAGGTGACGACATAGCGCCGGTTGCCCGCGTCATCGGGCAGGCGGTAAACGTTCTTGGCAACACAGCCTATCTTGCGCGCCGCCGCATTGGCCTCGTTGGGCTGCTGCGCCAGCGCGGCGGCCGGCAGGGCCAGGATCACGATGGCCAGAAAGTACGGGATTTGCATCGACGTTTACCTTCTTGCGCCTTGACAAGGCTTAATGAATCTAGCTGGTCGGGGCGTTTTCCACAATCCGCCGCCGCAGCGACAGGGGAACCCATTTGACCGCACACCAACCCGAGGCGCAGGAAGGCGCCGCACCGCTGCTGTCGGTGGTGGTCCCGGTGCGCAACGAGGCCGAGAACATCGCCCCCCTGGTGGCCGAGATCCGCGCCGCCCTGGCTGGCGTGGCGCCCTTCGAGATCATCTATGTCGATGACGGCTCGACGGACGACACCCCGGCCCGTCTCAGCGAGGCGATGGCACAGGCGCCGGAGCTGCGGGTGCTGCGCCATGACCGGTCCTGCGGCCAGAGTGCGGCGGTGCTGAGCGGCGTGCGCGCCGCGCGCGGGCGGCTGATCGGCACGCTGGATGGCGACGGCCAGAACGATCCGGCCGACCTGCCGGCGATGCTGGCGCGCTGGCGCCAGGCGCCGGTGGCGATGATCGCCGGCCAGCGCGTGCGGCGCCAGGACACGCTGGCCAAGCGCCTCGCCTCCCGCGCCGCCTTCAGGCTGCGCGCCCTGGCGCTGGGCGATGCCACGCCCGACACCGGCTGCGGCATCAAGCTGTTCGAGCGCGCGGCCTTCCTGGACCTGCCCTATTTCGACCACATCCACCGCTTCCTGCCCGCCCTGATGCGCCGGGAGGGTCATGAGGTGGCGCTGCAGCCGGTCAATCACCGGGCGCGCCAGCGTGGACGCTCGAACTACGGCGTGCTAGACCGCGCCCTGGTCGGGCTGGTGGACCTGATCGGCGTGATGTGGCTGCTGCGGCGGCGGCGTCTGCCGAAGGTCAGCCCGGTCGAACGCTCCGCTGCCGGCGAGTAAATCACCCGTGTCGACCGAAACCATCTGGATCGTCATCGGCTTCCTGGGCCAGGTGCTGTTCTCCGCGCGCTTCATCATCCAGTGGATATACAGCGAGCGGCACCGCAAGAGCCTGATCCCGGTTGCCTTCTGGTATTTCAGCATCAGTGGCGGGCTGGTGCTGCTGTCCTATGCGGTCTACCGCGAGGATCCGGTATTCATCGCCGGCCAGGCCGGCGGCCTGGTGATCTACCTGCGCAATCTCTGGTTCATCCGGCGCGAGCAGCGTCAGGCGGCATAGGCGAAGGCCCCGCCCTCGGCATCGATCGCGGCGAAGCCGGGCAGCGGGAAACGGGCCGACACCAGCAGGCGCCCCGGTGCCGGCTCGCGGCGCAGCTTGTCGGCCAGCAGCGCCATCGCCGCCGGGCTGGTGTAGCATACCAGCACCGCCGCCCCGGCCAGCGGTGCCGCGAGATAGTCGCCGCGACGGAACCGCAGGTTCGGCCGCCGCAGCAGGCGCGAGGCGAGCGCCGGCAGCCACAGCATCTCCCAGCCGGTGACGGCGCGGTCGGGAAAGCGCAGGGCCAGCCGCAGCGCCAGCCCGCCCCAGCCGCTGCCGAGATCGATCAGGGCGCCCGGCCCGGCATGGCGGCGGATCAGGGTGCAGACCGCCTGGGCCGT
>CAZEQG010000158.1:0-207 GCA_964514295.1 uncultured Alphaproteobacteria bacterium | reverse complement strand
CCGCCAGCACCGCGCCCCATTGCAGCGCCGTCACTGCCACAGCCGCCCGACCTGGCGGATGGCGTCGTGCAGGCCGCCATCGGGGATCAGGTCGATGCCGAGCGCGCTCTTGACCAGATAGGCCACGATCAGGATCGGGATCGCCAGGGTCAGCAGGCCGGCGGCCAGCGCCACCGCCCCCAGCAGCCCGCCGACCAGCCCCTCGCG
>CAZEQG010000157.1:0-7028 GCA_964514295.1 uncultured Alphaproteobacteria bacterium | reverse complement strand
CCCCGGCCGCCGCGGTGCCGGCCGGGGCGGCGATGACCGGGCAGGCCGTCATCGTCACCGCCTTCGGCGGGCCGCAGGTGCTCCGCCACCAGGATGTCGCCGTGCCAGCGCCCGGCCCCGGCCAGGTCCGGCTGCGGCAGACCACGATCGGCGTGAACTACATCGATGTCTATGTCCGCAAGGGCCTCTACCGGATGATCGAGCCGCCGGGCGGGCTTGGCATGGAGGCGGCCGGGGTGGTGCTGGATGTCGGCGAGGGCGTCGGCCATCTGCTGCCGGGAGACCGTGTCGCCTATGCCGCTCCGCCGCCCGGCGCCTATGCCAGCCTGCGCACGCTCGGCGCCGACCAGGTGGTGCGCCTGCCCGACCACATCAGCGAGGAGGCGGCGGCGGCGCTGATGCTGAAGGGGCTGACGGCGGAGTATCTGCTGCACCGCACCCACCGCCTGGCACCCGGCGAGAACGTGCTGGTGCATGCCGCGGCCGGCGGTGTCGGGCTGCTGCTGTGCCAATGGGCGCGGGCGCTGGGGGCAAGGGTGATCGGCACGGTCTCCAGCGAGGAGAAGGCGCGCCTGGCCCGCGAGCATGGCTGCGAGCAGGTGATCGTCGGCCGCGACTACCGCTTTGCCGCCGCCGTGAAGGCGGCCACCGGCGGGCGCGGCGCGGACGTGATCTTCGACGGGCTGGGCCAGGAGGCGCTGGCCGAGAACCTGGAGGCGCTGGCCGTGACCGGCCACTGGATCAGCTACGGCCAGGCCAGCGGCGCGCTGGAGCGGGTGCCGACCGAGGCACTGTCGGCCAAGTCGGCGACGCTGACCCGGCCAGTGGTGTTCCACTTCACCGCCGAGCGCGCGCGGCTGGTCGAGATGGCCGGGCGGCTGTTCGCCGCCGTTGCCGACGGCACCATCAAGGTGGCGATCGGCGAGCGCTACCCGCTCGCCGCGGCGGCGGAGGCGCACCGCGCCCTCGAAGCGCGCGCCACCACGGGCCAGATCGTGCTGCTGGCCTGACCTTGCCGGCGCGGCGGGGCCGGCGGTCAGTGCAGCATCTTGGTGTCGGCGTCGATGCCGATGGCCTCGCCCGAGATCGTGGTGGCCAGCGCGGAGGCGAGGTAGACCACCAGGGCCGCCACCTCCTCCGGCGGGATCAGGCGGCCAAGCGAGCCCTGGGCGGTGTAGGTCGCCTCCATCTCGGGGTAGGGCACGCCGAGCGAGGCTGCCTTGGCAGCGATCACGGCGCGGATGCGTGGCCCGTCGACGGCGCCGGGGCAGACCGCGTTGACCCGGATGCCATCCTCCCCCAGTTCGCGGGCCAGCGCCTTGGTGAAGCCCACCACCGCCCATTTTGAGGCGGCATAGGCGCTGCGCCGCGGGAAGGCGAAGCGGCCGGCGGCCGAGGACAGGTTCACGATGGCGCCGCCGCCCGCCGCCCTCAGGCGCGGCACGGCGGCGCGCGCGCACAGGAACTGGCCGTCGATGTTCACCGCCTGGCAGCGGCGCCAGTCGGCGAGCGTCAGCGTGTCAACGGTGCCGGTCGGCCCGGCGATGCCGGCGTTGTTCACCAGCACGTCGAGCCCGCCCAGTGCCGCGTCGGCGGTGGCGAACAGCCTGGCCACCGCCTCCTCCTCGGCGACGTCCGCCTCGATCGCGGTCACGCCGGGATGTTCGGCGCGGAAGGCGTCGAGTGCCGCCCGGTCGACATCACAGGTGACGATGCGCGCGCCGGCCTCGGCAAAGCGGCGGCAGATGTGGCGCCCGATCCCCGACGCCCCGGCGGTGACGACGACGCGCTTGCCCGACAGCCCCAGATCCATCTGTGTCCTCCCCTTCGCCCGGCAGGGACGAAACCATGGATCGGGCCGCCCCGCCAGGGGCTCTCAGTCGATCTGCACGCTGGCGTTCTGGCGCACGAAGGTGAGGTAGGGCAGCCGGCGCACCCGCGCCACCAGCACCAGATAGGCGGCCAGGAAGGCGATCATCGCCGCCGCGAAATAGCCCGCCCCATAGAAGGGATAGCCCAGCGGCAGGAAGGCCCAGGTCAGCCCGGCATTGGCGGCAAGGAACACCAGGTTCACCCGCACCAGGTCGCGGCGCAGGTCGAAATAGGACAGGATCACGCAGACGAACAGGAACAGCGCGTGGAAGGTGGCGCCCAGGCTGCCGAAGCGGAAGATACCGACCTGGCCGACCGCCAGCAGCCCGGCATCGACCAGCCGCGGCACCAGCAGGATCGCCAGCGCCGCCACCGCCGCCTGCAGGATGATCAGGTTGCGGGCGGCGGCCAAAAGGGTGGAGGCGATCGCCTTCTGGTTGGCGCGGATGCGCGACAGCGGGGCGTGATGCTCGATGTCGCGGTAGTAGCGCTTGTAGTGCTCGAAGAACTCGGTCTCCACCGCCACGATGAACAGCGCCATCCCGGGCACCAGCGTGAGATAGGCCAGGAACATCGCACCGTCATAGGCCGGATAGGAGATCAGCCCGTGATAGGGGCGCTCGGCCTCGGGCGCGAACCACATCACCCATTTGTCCGACCAGGCGGCGAGGTTGGACAGGAGGCCGAAGGCCGCGAGGTCGGCATATTTGCGGAAATGGCCCAGGAAGCCGCGCGGGTCGCGCCAGGGATAGGGGTATTCGGCGAACACCCGGGCGGCCAGCAGGCAGAAGGCGACCGCCAGGCCGAGCGTGAAGCCGGCCAGGATGCCGGCCGCGCCATAGGGGCCGGCCAGCAGCACGCCGGCCGCGGCGCCGGCGGTCATGCCGGCCAGGAAGGCGATGCCGATGGAGCGGAAATCCTTCAGCGCGGTCAGGAACACCGACACCACCCAGACCCCGGCCGTGACGAAGTAGTTGCAGCCGGCAAGCACCGCCAGGGCCGGTGGCAGGGCGGCGTAGAGGCCATAGAAGGCGATCACGATCGGGGCCTGCACCGCCCCGCCGAGCGCCAGCGCGGCTACCAGCATCGCCGGTGCATCCTCCACCCGGCGGGCGAAGATGGCATCGGCAAGGTAGCGCGTGACCACCATCATCAGCGGCCCGCAGAACACCAGGGAGAAGGCGAAATTGTAGACGATGACGATGCGGAACAGCTCGATCTCGGCGATCTCGGTGCCATGCTGGGCGAAGACGCCGACACCCGCGATCGCCAGCACGGTGACCAGCCACGGCCCCGAGGAGATGATCATCGAATAGGCATAGCCCTGGACGAAGCCCAGGAGATCGTCGCGCTGGGTCAGCCGGCGCAGCACGAAGCCGATGCCGGCCATGTCAGCGCCCGCCGGCTGCCGCGATGGTCATGCCGGCAAGGATAGCCTCAGCCCTGGCGCCTGACGACCCCGTACCAGCCGAGCCCGCGCCAGGTCTCGTAGCCCGGCGTCACGGCAAAGCCGGTCATGGTGTGGCCGTCCTGCCAGTAGCCTTCGCGGCGGTTCTGGTGCCGGATGTCGAGCGTCTCGGCCAGCAGCCCGTGGCCGTCGCTGCTGGCGATCACCCGGCCGCGCCCGTCGACCAGCATGACGCGGGTGGTGTCGCGCTCGGCCGGGGTCAGGCGGACGCCGCGCACCACCCCAGCCGCCTGCGGCTCCCAGTCGAAGAAGGTCACGAGGGCGCCGATCACCTCGCCCTTCGGGCTGCCGCCCGCCCTGACCGGCGCGACATAGGTGGTGACGAAGGCGTTGGCGAGTTCCGGGCAGCGCCACACCTCGGTGGCGCCGAAATGGTCGGCGCCGGGCCGGTCGAGGGCCTCCCGCAGCCAGGGCTGCTGCGCCAGGCTGGCATTGCCGGTCACGGCATAGCGGCCGGGCCGGCCATTGCCCACCACCCGGCCCTCGCGATCGACCACCCAGAGGTCGAGATAGACCGTATAGGCGTCCAGGATCACGCCGAGCCGCGCGCACAGATGCTCCAGCCGCTCCGGCGAGGGCTGTTCCAGCCCTTCCACCACGGCGGCGTCCGTCGCCCACCAGCGGACATCGCAGGTGCGCTCGTAGAGGTTGCGGTCGATGATGTCGATGGCGTTCAGCGCCAGATCGGTCAGGCGCTGCCCGCGCGCCTGGCTGGCCATCGCCTGGCCGACGGCCGCCAGCTCCTCGGCCCGGCGGATCAGGTCGGCCTCCAGCTCGTCGGCGACGGTGGTCACCACCTCGCTCACCTTCTTCACCTCGTCGGCGACCACGCCGAAGCCGCGCCCGGCCGTGCCGGCGCGTGCCGCCTCGATCTTGGCGTTCAGGGCCAGCATCTTGGTCAGCCGGGTGATTCCGCGGATGGCGGCCACGCGGCCGGCCGCCGCCTCGCGCACGGCGCCTGCCAGTGCCACCACCCTTTCAGGCGTCGCGTCTTCGCTGTTCGGTGCAATTTCCGCTGCGTCCAGAGGCATGCCGGCACCCTGCATCATTCGATCATGGTGCCGTGGAGCACCCCTGTTCCAACGGCAGAGGCGAAATTAACGATCCGGCGCGGCGGTGCAACCCTTTTTGCCCCGCGGCACTCATGCCAGGGGCGGCGGGCTGTCCGGCCGGGCGATCAGCCCGGCATAGAGGCCGCCATAGATGCGGTCGATCACCACCTTGTTGTAGGACCGCTCCACCCGGCGGA
This sequence comes from uncultured Alphaproteobacteria bacterium, assembly GCA_964514295.1. Taxonomy (GTDB): domain Bacteria; phylum Pseudomonadota; class Alphaproteobacteria; order CAZEQG01; family CAZEQG01; genus CAZEQG01. Next base: position 2,439 of record CAZEQG010000157.1, on the reverse strand, counting down.
CGATCGCCTCGGAGCAGCGCCGCCACCAGCCATCGTCGGTCAGCAGCCGGGCCAGGGCCTCGGCGGTGGCGGCCGGGTTGGAGACCGGCGTGACGGCGCCGGCGGGGCCGAAATCGTCGTCGCGCCCCTCGATCATCTCGCGGCAGGCGCCGACATCGGTCACCACCGAGGGCACGCCGGCCGAGCCCGCCTCCAGGATCACCAGCGGCTGGGCCTCCGAGATCGAGGTCAGCACGATCGCCTTCAGCCGGCCCAGATGGTCGTCGAGCTTCACCCGCCCGACGAAGCGCACGGTTTCCTGCAGGCCGAGATGGGCGACCAGCCCCTGGCACTCGGCGAAATACTCCTGGTCCTCCTCGGTCGGTCCCATCACCTCGGCCAGCAGGTCGGGCACGCGCTCGCGCAGCAGGCCGCAGGCGCGGATGAAGGTCTTCACGTCCTTGATCGGCACCACCCGGCCGATCAGGGCGATGGTCGGGCGCTCCTGCGGCACCCGCGCGATCCTGGAGAAGCGGGCATAGTCGATGCCGTTGGGGATGACCTTCAGCTTTGCCGCCGGCGCGCCGTCGCGGCGCTGCATCTCCTGGTTGCCGCCATAGAGGGTGATGATCTCGTCGCAGGCCTGATAGGTGGCGCGCGAGTAGCTGACGAAGGTGTCGATCCACATGTCTTTCAGGTCCCGCCGGGGCTTTTCGATGCCCAGGCTGGCGCGGCCGCTGCGCTGGTGCAGCCAGTCGGCCATCGCGATCTCGATGCGCCGCTCATTGGTGTAGATGCCGTGCTCGGTCAGGATCACCGGGCGCAGCGTCTCGATCCGCGCGCGGGCGGCCAGCAGCCCGGCATAGCCGGTCGATACCGCGTGATAGACCCGCGCCGGCGGCAGGTCCTCCAGCATCACCGCGTAGAGGCCGCCCACCAGCGACCGCCAGGACCAGAAATAGTCGAGGAAGGAACTGTCGGCCATGGTTGCCTCGTACATCCGGGCGAGGCTTTCCCAGGCGGCCGGCGAATCCATCAGCACGCTGCGGCCGAGCCGCCGCCGCTTGGGCGCGAGCAGCCGCTGCATCTCCGCGATCTCCGCCAGGCCGCCGCCGGCCAGCAGGCGAGCGACCAGCGGTTCCAGCGCCGCCACCAGCCGCCCCTGTCCGAACACCGAGCCGGCCCCCCGGCGCACCCGCTGCAGCGAGATGGTGGACAGGCTGACAAGGTTTTCCGGCACCTGGTAGCGGTGCTCGCGCTGGCGCCGGTCGGGCATCATGGTGACGGCGGCGAAGCGCAGCTCCGGATGGGCGCCGATCAGGTCGTGCACCCAGCTCGACACGCCGCCGGCGACATAGGGATAGGTGCCCTCCAGCAGCAGGCAGACATCGGCCGTCATGCCGCGCGTCCGGCCGCCTCCGCCGGCAGCCACAGGGCGATCGCCGCGCGCAGGCTCTCGGGCAGATCGGGCGAGCCCAGCAGCAGCTCTCGGTGGCGGATCAGGATCGCCTGCAGCTCCTCCGTCCGGCGCAGGCGGTAGAGGCATTCCACCAGCCAGGCCAGGAGCTGCGGCGCCGGTGCCCGGGGATCGATGCCGAGGGCCAGCCAATGGGTGGCCTCGGCCACCTGGCCCAGCCGCATGAGGTTGCGTCCGACCGCGCTGGCCAGCGCCAGGTCATTGGGCGCCGCCTCGGCCAGGCTGCGGTAGAGGGCGAGCGCCTTTGAGCGGTTCTCGCGCTCGCGGTCGGCATCGAGCAGGCCGCAATTGGCATAGTCCTCGTAGTGGCGGGCCAGGGCCAGCACCGCCGCCGGGTCGCCCGGCCGCCGCCGCTCGGCCGCGGCCAGGGCGATGGCCCGCTCAGTGTAGCTGTTCTCGATCTCGGCGGATGCGGTCGCCGCCTGCACCCGCACCGCCGGGCTGGGGTCCTGCAGGGCCAGATGCAGCGCCGGCGCGAAGGCGGGACGGAAATTGTGCGCCATCAGTGCGATCGCCGCCTCCTTCTGGTCGCGGCTGCCGAGCCGGATGATGTCGGCGAAGGAGGTGACGCTGCCGGTCTGCCGGTCGCCGCCGGCGGCGATCCGCTCGAACAGCAGCTTCATCGCGTCATCCTCCTCGTCGGGGAAAAGGGCGGCATACCACTGCTCGAAGGGGGTGGCGTCGCGGCGGAACCAGGCATGGCCGATGGCCGCGAGCAGATGCATCGCCGGCCCGAAGGGGCCGGTCAGGACGGTGACCACCGTCAGGAAGGCGGCGGCGAGCAGCCCGCGCCGGCGGCGCAGCGCCAGGGTCAGCCCGATCAGCGCGGTAGCGACGGCGGCATGGATCGCCAGCGCCGTTCCAGCCTGGCCGCGCAGGTTCACCAGCAGGTGCAGGGCATACAGCTCTGCCGCCAGCGCCGCCACCGCCGCCGCCAGCACCAGCGGGCCGGAGCGGAAGCCGGCGCGTCGCGCCCTGCTGCC
>CAZEQG010000156.1:0-7047 GCA_964514295.1 uncultured Alphaproteobacteria bacterium | reverse complement strand
GGCGGCCGCACGGACCGTGCCGCGCCTCATGGTTCGACGGGCTCACCATGAGGCGACTGGGGGGACGGCGTGCGTTGCCTACGCTGCCCCCGCCGATCCACTCCGCCTCACCCTGAGGCCGCCGAAGGGCGGGGCGGTCAGTCATAGCGCACCCGGGGATCGATCACGACATAGAGCATGTCGACGATCATGTTGATGGCGAGATAGATCACCGCGAGCAGCAGCAGCCCGCCCTGCATCACCGGAAAGTCGCGGCGCAGCACGGCGCCGATGATCAGGCGGCCGACCCCGGGCAGGGAGAACACCTGTTCCACCACCACCGCACCGCCCAGCAGCCCGCCGGCAACGATGCCGATCACGGTCATCACCGGGATCATGGCGTTGCCCAGCCCGTGGCGGAAGATCACGGCGGTTTCGGGCACGCCCTTGGCGCGGGCGGTGCGGACATAGTCCTGGCGCAGCACCTCAAGCATGGTCGAGCGGGTCATCCGGGCCAGCAGGCCCATATGGCCGACGGCCAGCGTGAAGGCCGGCATCGCCATATAGGCGCACCACTGGCCGAAATCCTGGCTGATCGGCACGAAGCCGCCGGAGGGCAGCCAGGCCAGCGCCACCGCGAAGATGTAGATCAGCACCAGCCCGAGCCAGAAATCGGGGATCGACAGGCCGAGCAGCGCCAGCGCCATCAGCGACTGGTCCGCCCAGCGGTTGTGGTGGACCGCCGCGACGACGCCGCTGAGAATGCCGAGCGCGATGCAGAACACCAGCGCCAGCCCGGCCAGCGACAAGGTGACGGGCAGACGCTCGATGATCGCTTCGCCGACGCCGCGGTTCAGCAGCAGCGAGCGGCCGAGATCGCCCTGCAGCAGCCGGCCGTACCATTCCACCACCTGGATATGGAAGGGCCGGTCGAGGCCGAGCTGGTGGCGCAGGCGCTCGATCTGCTCGGCGGTGGCGCCGGCATCGAGAAAGGCCGAGGCGGGATCGCCCGGCACCAGCCAGATCACCCCGAAGGCAAGGGCGGAGACGATGATCAGCACCACCAGCGCGCTGATCAGCCGCTCCACGAGATATCCCAGCATTCGCCCATCCTGCCGTCGCACGGAAACTCAGCGTCAGGAACGGCGCCCCCGGAAGCCGGTTCCAGGGGCGCCGCCGCCAGGGCCTACTCCAGCCAGGTGCCCCACATGCGCGGGATGCGGTAGGGCTTGAAGTTCTTCAGTTTCGCCGTGGCGGTCTGGAAGATGCCGTAGTTGCCGGCCTTGATGACGATCGCCTCCGACACCAGGCGGGCCTGGAAGTCGGCGAAGATCTTCTTGCGCTCGGCGACGTCCAGCGAGCTGTTCATGCGCGTCCACAGCTGCTCCAGCACGGGATCCGGCTTGGCCTGGGAGGCCTTGGCGCCGACCCAGGGCTGCATCACCGAGAAGGGGCCCTCGAAGGGTTCGATGCCGAAGCCATGGGCCCAGAAGTTCCAGCCCTCGGGCTTGAAGCCCAGGGTGCTGACCGTCGGCCAGTCGGCAACCGAGATCTCGACGTTGATGCCGATCTTGGCAAGCTGCTGCTGCACGATGGTGGCGGTGTCGACGTTCGAGCGGCCGTTGTCGACGATGAACAGCAGCTTCTCGCCCTTGTAGCTCGACTTCGACAGGAATTCCTTCGCCTTGTTCAGGTCCTTCTTGTTGTAGAACTCGCTGCCCACATCGCCGGCAAAGAACTCGCTGGTCGGATACTGCCAGCCATGCTCAAGCTGGTAGATGTCGGGGAAGGAGATCGCCATGATCTCTTCCATGTCCAGGGCGACATAGATGGCCCGGCGCAGATTGGCGTCGGCCGTGGGGCCCCAGTTGTTGTTCATCTTGATGACCTGGAAGGCAAAGGGCAGCACGGGATAGACCGTGTAGGCCCTGTCGGCCTGCAGGCGCTTGGCCGCCGGGCCGTCGATCGTCTCCAGGAGCTGGATCTCGCCCGATTGCAGGCCGGCCGCGCGCGCGCCCGATTCGGCGATGAAGCGGAAGGTCACGGCATCGAGGTGGACCACCTTGTGGCCGGCAAACCCGTCGCGGTCCCTGTAGGCGGGGTTGGGCTTGTAGTCCTTGAACTTCTCCAGCTTCACATGGCTGTCGGGCACATACTCGACGAAGCGGAAGGGGCCGGTGCCGATCGGCGTGGTCTGGCCGGCCGGCTTGGCGGCCTCCTCGGCCGGCATGATCGCCATCGGCGCGCGCGGCGAGCTGATGGAATCGAGCAGTGCCGGGGTCACCTGCTTCAGCTTGATCACCAGCGTGTTGGGGCCGCTGGCGGTGATGGTGTCGACCGTCGCCAGCACATTGGCCGAGGCGCCGACCTTGCGGTAGCGCTCGAGCGAGGCGGCGGCGTCGGCCGCCGTCATCACCTTGCCGTTGTGGAAGGGAACGCCCTGGCGCAGCGTGAAGGTGTAGGTCAGGCCATCGGCCGAGATGTCCACCTTCTCGGCGAGGTCGGGGACGGTCTTGGCGTTCTCGTCGCGGGCGACCAGCGTCTCATAGACATGGAGGTTGATGTTGCGCGCGGCCTGGGCGGAGGTGACGTGGGGGTCGAGGCTGGGCGGCTGCTGGCCCTGCGCGATCACCACCGTGCCGCCCTGCTTCTGCGCCGCCGCCGGCAGGGCCGCCACGACCAGCGCCAGGGTGGCGGCAAGGGCCGTCGAGAACATAGTCGGTCTCATCTTTGCCTCCTGTTGTTGTCGGTATTTCGTGCTTCAGCGTGCGAGGAACCGCGCGACCACCTCCTCGTCGGGCACCACGCCCAGGCCCGGGGCCTGCGGCAGATGGGCGAAGCCATCGGCGATCTTCACCGGCTCCTTGGCGAGGCGCTGGGAGATCGGGCTCGGCTCGACGCAGTATTCCATCACATAGGCGTTCGGAATCGCGCACAGGAAATGCAGCGAGGCGGCGCTGTTGATGTCGGTGGTGAAGTTGTGGTTGCACACCCGCCGCCCGGCGCGCTGGGCGATGGCGGCGATCTCCATGGCGGCGGTGAAGCCGCAGCGCGTCAGGTCGATCTGCACGATGTCGATGCCGCCCTCCTCGATCAGGCGCTTGAAGCCCATCACCGTGCACTCTTCCTCGCCGGCCGCGATGTATTGGGTGCAGGCGGCCGAGACCTTGCCGTAGCCGGCGACATCATCGGGCGGCAGCGGCTCCTCGATCCAGGCGAGGTTGAAGGGTTCGAACATCCGGGCGCGCTGGATCGTGGTCTTGGCGTCCCACACCAGCCCGACATCCAGCATGATGTCGTTGTCGTCGCCGATCGCCTTGCGGATGCCTTCGAGGTAGCGGCAGTCCATGCGGGCGTCGCGGCCGAAGGGCTCCCAGCCGAACTTCACCGCGGTGTGGCCGGTGTCGATGGCGCGCTTGGCCCTGGCCACCGTGTCCTCGACCGTGAACTGGAACATGTTGGAGGAATAGACCCGCATGCGGTCGCGGTAGGCGCCGCCCAGCAGGCGGTGGATCGGCTGGCCGAGCGCCTGGCCCTTGATGTCCCACAGCGCGATGTCGATGCCGGCCATCGCCTGCACCACCACGCCCTGGCGGCCGTAGTAGAGCGTGCTCTGGTACATCCGGTTCCACAGCCGCCCGGTCTCCAGCGGGTTCTCGCCCACCAGCAGCGATTTCAGCCCGGTGACCAGGGTATGGGAATAGGGCGCCTCGATGATAGCCTTGACCACGGCGGGGGAGGCGTCGACCTCGCCCCAGCCGGTGATGCCGGCATCGGTCGACACCTTCACCAGCAGCGCGTCCTGCGATGAATCCGTGCGCTGCTGGATCTCGGGCAGGCGCAGGTAGAAGGCCTCGATATCGGTGATCTTCAAGGAAATTCCCCCTTTCAGGATTGCCAGGGCAGGCCGGTCAGCGCCGCGGGCGGCCGGCCGTCACTGCGGCGCCTCGAACTCCTGCATGGTCACTGCCAGCACGTCACCCTTGCGGCAGCGCCCCGGCCCATGCGCCATCCACAGCACGCCGGTCGCGCGGTAGCGCATCTCGACCGGCTGCCGCTCCAGGTCGTCGACGAAGTGCAGGAAGCCCGCCGTCTCGCCCGCCGCCACGACCTGGCCGCACAGGTGGCGCGGCTCGAACAGCCCGTCGGCCGGCGCGAAGATGTAGTTCGCCGGATCGCGCACCATCATGTGGCGGGTGCCCGGCCGGCCGTCGCGCTGGATCGTCTCGGGCCGGCCCTCGATCACGCCGAAATGCTTCATGATGTTGGCGAGCCCGCGTTCGGCCAGCCGCACCCCTTCCACCGATACCCGGCCCCAGCCGCCAAGCTCCGTGCCGATCGAAAGGATGCCGCGGCTCTCCACCGCCGAGGTCAGGGTCGCCCCCTCGTCCACGCCCCAGAACACCACGTTGTAGGGCGCGCCGAAGGCGGCGGCGGCGGCGAGCGTGCGCTGGCGCAGGCCGGGATCGGCGACGAAATGCATGTTGGTGCTGGGTGCGGCATCGGCCGAATGCCCGCCGGTGTGGACGTCGACCGAGACATCGACCAGCGGCAGGATCACGGCATCGATGAAATGCGCCAGGATCTGGCAGAAGCTGCCGCGCGGGTCGCCCGGAAAGCAGCGGTTGAGGTCGCGCCCGTCGATCGGGCACAGCCGCCGCCCGGCCAGGGCCGCCGGCAGGTCCACCGCCGGAATCAGGATCACCCGCCCGGCCACCGCCTGCGGATCGAGGCTGCGCGCCAGCCGGCCGACCGCGATCTGGCCCTCGTATTCGTCCCCATGGACGCCGCCGGTGAACAGCAGGGTCGGGCCCTTGCCGCCATTCACCACGGCGATCGGGATCTCCACCGTGCCCCAGCCGGAATCATCGCGCGACTGCGGCACGCGCAGAACCGAGACCTGGCGGCCCGGACGCTCGAAATCCAGGTCGCAATGGACCCGGGATTTGGTCTCAGCCATGTTGCCTCCCCACGAATCGTATGATTGTATACGATCTATGGGTACGTCAACGGGATTCGCAATGCCGCTGGCAAGATTGACGGGAGCCGGGTCAGGGTGCGGCCGGCGCCGCCGGCGCGCGGCCGGGTCAGCCGGTGCGGCGGCGCTCGGCGATGGCGGCGAGGTCGACCTCGCCGAGCTGGTCCATGATGTGGGTCTCGATCTCGCGGTCGATGGCCGCCGGATCGCCGCCGGCCAGCACTTCCAGAAGGCGGCGGTGCTCGTCGACGATGGTCTCCAGCCGCTTCTCCAGGCTCGACAGGCCGAAGATCACGGTGAGCTGGCGCGACAGCGTTTCCCACATGCTCAGCAGCACGGCGTTGCCCGACATCCGGCACAGGGCGCGGTGCATGTCGGTGTCGCAGGTGGCGATGCCGTAATGGTCGCCGATGCGTGCCATCCGCTCCATCTCCTCCACCATCGCGGCGAGCGGCGCCAACGCCAGGCCGCCGGGGCGGGCGAGGGCTTCCTGCACGGCCAGCTTCTCCAGCGCCACCCGCACGCTGAGCACATCGTGCAGGCGCTCGCGGTCGACCGTCATCAGCCGCATGCCCTTGTAGGGCGAATTGATCACGATCCCCTGGCTTTCGAGGATGCGCAGCGCCTCGCGCACCGGAACCCGGGAGATGTCGAGGGCGCGCGCGATCTCCGCCTCGACCAGCCGGTCGCCGGGCAGGAACAGGCCCTCCGCAGCACCGGCGATGATCGCCTCCACGACCTGGTCGACCCGGGTGCGCGGGGCGACCGCGGCAAGCCGCAGCCGGGTCGGCTGGGCGGTCTTTCGCGGGGAGGCGGGCTGGCTCAAGCGGCGGCCTTTCGCCGGGAAGTGTCGGCGCGCATAGCGCCACAGATGTCGCACCGCAGGCACGGCAGGTCAAGGCGGGCGCAAGCGCGCGTTGACGGGGCCGGCGGGGCGGGGAACTCTGCACCGGCAAACAGGAGGGATGGCAGCGATGGATGACGGACTGGCCGGGACCAATACGGCGACGGAGATGCAGCTCAGGACCGACATGGCGGCGGCGCACCGGCTGATCTGCCGCTATGGCCTCAATGACGGCCTCTACAACCACATCAGCCTGAACCTGCCCGGCCAGCCGCCGCGCATGATGGTGACGCCGAACTACCTGCACTGGAGCCGCATCCGCGCCCGCGAGATTCTGGTGATGGACGCCGAGGGCCGGATCCTGGCCGGCGAGGGCGTGCCCAACCCGTCGACCTGGCTGATCCATCAGCCGGTGCACGAGGCCCGCGCCGATGCCGTCTGCCTGATCCATGTTCACGCCCCCTACAGCACGGCGCTGTTCATGCGCGCAGGCGTGCGGCTGGAGACGCGGGGCAGCCAGGAGGCGGCCTATTTCCACGGCCGGATCGGCTATTTCGACGTCTATGACGGGGCGCTGACCGGTCGCGACGAGGGCGAGCGCATGGCGGCGGCGCTTGGCGACAAGGATGTGCTGGTACTGCGCAACCACGGCATCCTGGTGGCCGGGGCCAATGTCAGCCAGGCGGTCAGCCGCACCATCCGCTTCGAGCAGGCCTGCCGCTTCCAGATCCTCGCCCAGCCCAATGGCGAGCCGCTGAACCTGATCCCCGAGGAGGTCGCGGCGGAGATGCAGCGCCGTGCCGCCGCCCGCGGCGGCCGCCGCGACGCCCAGGGCTTCAGCCACGACGAGCGCAACTGGACCGGCTGGCTGAAGCTGCTGGACGAGACCGAGCCGGATTATCGGGACTGAGCGCCAAGCGCGGCCAGCACGGCGCCTTCGCTCAGCAGGGCCGGCAGCAGGCTCGGCGGGGCTCCGGCATCGCCCGGATAGAGCGCGTAGAACGGCACCCCGGCCCGGCCGAAGCCCTGCAGATAGCGGGTGATGGCCGGGTCGCGGCGCGTCCAGTCGGCCTTCAGCGCCAGCGCGCCGGCCGCCTCCAATGCGGCGGCCAGGCGCGGCGAGGAGAGCGCGGCCGCCTCGTTCACCTGGCAGGTGATGCACCAGGCGGCGGTCACGTTCACCAGCACCGGCCGGCCCTCCCGACGCGCCGCCGCGATCGCCTCCTCGGAGAAGGCCTGCCAGGCG
>CAZEQG010000155.1:0-7103 GCA_964514295.1 uncultured Alphaproteobacteria bacterium | reverse complement strand
GGCCGCCGCCTTCCGGCAGCGCGGCTGGGAGGCGCTGGAGCAGGCGGCGCCGACGGCCCCGTCCGTGGAGGCGCGCATCGCCGTGAGTGACGAGGGGCCGGAGCAGCGCAGGGTGCGCATCGACTGGGTGGTGCGCGAACCCGGCGGGGGGGAGCGCGGGCGGATGGATCAGGAGAACGTGATCGCCCGCGGCGCGCTGGAGACCGCCTGGGGCGAGATCGCCCAGGCGGTGGCGGCGGCGGCGGTGGAGGAGATCCTGCCGGTTCTTGCCCCCTGATGCCTGCTGCCGGCCGGCCGCGGTTTACACCGGATTGACATATTGCTAGTGTCCGCCCGCCTCGGGTGGGGGACCCAGGGCCGGGCAGCCCAAGCATCGGGAATCACGCATGAAAGTGCTGGCAGGTAACAGCAACCGTCCGCTGGCCGAGGCGGTTTGCGCCTACCTCCGACTTCCCCTGGTGAACGCTTCGGTGAAGCGCTTCTCCGACATGGAGGTCTTCGTCGAAATCCACGAGAACGTGCGCGGCGAGGACGTGTTCGTGGTGCAGTCGACCAGCTATCCGGCCAATGACCACCTGATGGAGTTGCTGGTGGCGATCGACGCGCTGCGGCGCGGCTCCGCCCGGCGCATCACCGCGGTGATGCCCTATTACGGCTATGCCCGGCAGGACCGCAAATCCGGCCCGCGCACGCCGATCTCGGCGAAGCTGGTGGCGAACCTGATCACCACCGCCGGCGCCCACCGGGTTCTCACGATCGACCTGCATGCCGGCCAGATCCAGGGCTTCTTCGACATCCCGCTCGACAATCTCTACAGCGCGCCGGTGTTCACCCAGGACATCCGCGACCACAACTCGCTGAGCGATGTGGTCATCGTCTCGCCCGATGTCGGCGGCGTGGTGCGGGCCCGCCAGATGGCCCGGCGGCTCGACGTCGACCTCGCCATCATCGACAAGCGGCGCGAGCGCGCCGGCGTGTCGGAGGTGATGAACATCATCGGCGACGTGCGGGGCCGGCACTGCATCCTGATCGACGACATCGTGGATTCAGGCGGCACCCTGTGCAACGCCGCCGAGGCCCTGATGGAGGCTGGGGCCACCTCGGTCGACGCCTATTGCACCCATGGCGTGCTGTCGGGCGGGGCGGTCGCCCGCATCACCTCCAGCCCCCTGAAGAGCCTGGTGATCACCGATTCGATCAAGGCAACCGAGGCGGTCAGGGTGGCCAAGAACATCCGCCAGCTTCCCGTCGCCCCCCTGGTGGCCGAGGCGATGAGCCGGATCAGCGAGGACCGCTCGGTCTCCAGCCTGTTCGACTGAGCGCTGCGGGGCCGGGGTGGCGATGGTGAGCGGGCTGGCCGGGTGGCGGCTGTCGATGCTGGTGCCGGAGGCGCTGGTGATGGCCTTCGCCGATGCGGTGGAGCCGCTGGTCGACACGGTCACCCTGCTGCCGGGCGATCTGGCCTGGCGGGTGGAGGCGTTCTCGGCCGGGGCTGACGATCCGCGCCCCCGGCTGGTGGCGGCGGTGGCGCTGACCGCGGCGTCGCTGGGCGTGGCGGAGCCGCCGCTCGCCTTCGAGGCGGTGGCGGCGCGGGACTGGCTGGCAGAGAACCGGCGCGCCTTCCCGCCCATCGCGATCGGCCGCTTCTTCGTCCATGGCTCGCATTTCACCGGCCGCGTGCCGGCGGGCCGGCGCGGCATCCTGATGGATGCGGCCACCGCCTTCGGCAGTGGCGAGCATCCGTCGACGCAAGGCTGCCTGCGGGCGATCTCCAGCCTCGCCCGGGCCCGGCGCTGGCGGCGGGTGCTCGACGTCGGCTGCGGCTCCGGCATCCTGCTGATCGCGGCGGCGAAGCTGCGGCCCTGCCGCGGCCTCGGTGTCGACATCGACCCGCAATCGGCCGTCACCGCCCTCGCCAATGCCCGGCTGAACGGCGTCGGCCGGCGGCTCTCGGCCATCGCCGGCAATGGCTATGCCGACCGCCGCGTGCGGGCCGGCCGGCCCTACGACCTGATCCTGGCCAATATCCTGGCCCGGCCGCTCTGCCGGCTGTCGCGCGATCTCGGCCGGGCGCTGGCCCCGGGCGGGGTGGCGGTGCTGTCCGGGCTGCTGGAGCGCCAGGCGGCCCAGGTGGCGGCGGCCCATCGCCGCCAGGGGCTGCGGCTTGCCGGCCGGGTCAGGATCGGGGAGTGGACGACGCTGATCCTGCGGGGCTGAGGGGCGTGTTGTCCATCGTGGGGCGGTGTCCGGCCGGCCTCAGCCGCCGGGCTTTGCCGCCAGCCGTTCCTCCCGGTTGCGCTTGGTGATGGCGCGCAGCAGGGTATCGATGTCGTCGGGCAGCCCGCCGACGGCCGCCACCATCTTGAAGTGGGCCTCGGGCAGCGGCAGCATGGTCAGTTCGATGCCCTCCAGCAGATACTCCTCGTTGTCGTTGATCTCCATGATGGTGTCGATGATGCCGCGCTCGATCGCGGCGACCGGCGAGACGATGGCCGGGTGGGTGCGCTGGTAGCGCTGCAGGCGGCGGTCGACATAGTCCATGTCGGATTCGCTCAGCTCGCGGGCCAGCACGAAGCTGAAGGTGATCTCCGGGATCAGCCCGACCACGGTGGTGACGTCGTCCAGCTCGTAGCCGGCCTCCGACAGCAGGGTGAAGAGGGTGGAGCCGCGGGGGTCCTCCTGGAGCTGCCGGGCGATCGACAGCGGGCTCGGCGGCGTCACCGGCGCGGTCACGATGCCAAGCGCGCCTTTCACCAGCGACCAGCCGGCATTTGCCTTGTCGACGATATGCTCCCACACGGTGAGCCGGCCGACCTCCTCGGCCCGGGTCGAGAGCTGCTGGGCGGCCGCCGGCGACGCGGCGGCCAGGAGGGCGGCCAGAAGGGCGATCTGGGCGGTGCGGGGCATCGGTGGCTCCCTAGCGGATCACATGGCTCTGCGCGCCGCGCCAGCTCAGGGGCGGGCGGCCTTCGATGGCGCGCAGCAGGATGTCGTAGTTGCGCGGCAGCGGCGCCTCGCGCGGGGCCAGCGTGAACTCCGCCTTCGGATAGGGCAGGAGCTGCAGCTTCAACTCCTCCAGCACATAAAGCTCGGAGGCGTTGATGTGCAGCGCGGTCAGGATGATCGCCCGCTCCATCTCGGCCACCAGCCCGGGGCGCAGCCGCTTGTCCTGGTCGAGGCGCCGCTCGATGTGGTCCAGGTCAGCCTCCGACAGTTCCTGGACGATGCCGAACTTGAACTGGAGGCCGGGCACCGGGGAGACGCCGCTGCTGATCGCCTTCAGCTTGTAGCCGGCCTCCTTCAGCATCTTGAACAGCTTCACCGACTCGTCGGCATGCGCCAGGCTCTTGGCGGAGGCACTGGGGGAGGGCGGCACCACCATGCCGGCGGCCCGGCCGGCATGCCCGGTCAGCCAGGCCCAGCCATCCGCCAGCCGCTCGATGATCGGGTGGCGGCCGACATCCTCGGCCGAGGTCGATGGCGCCTGCGCCCGCGCGCCGCCGGCGGCAGCGAGCAGGATGGCAAGGGCGAGAACCGCCGCGCGCATCGGCCTTCCCCTAGCGCTCGAAGCGTTCGAGGCGGAAGGCGCTGCGCCGGGCCCTCTCGCGGTCGCGCGCCGGCATGATCACGATGCCGGCCTGTTCCATGTAGCCGTTCGGGCCGATCGCCTCCTCGCTCATCGCCTCGGCGATGAATTCGCGCAGGCCCCTGACCACGCCCTCGCCCCTGTCGTCGCGCATGTGCGCGCGCTTCACGTAGAACAGCACCGGCTGCACCAGGTCGTACTCGTCGGCGTGGATCGCCGCCTGGGTGGGCAGCACGCCGTTGAAGGGCAGCAGCTCAAGCGCCGCCTCGTAGTCCTCCGACATCTGGTGGGGAACCACGGCGATCGCGCCGTAGGGACCGGTGATGACGCGCTGCATGACGGTTTCGGCGAAGGGTTCGGCGATCGCGACATAGCGCCCGTCCTCGCGCAGGGTGGTGCACTGGCGCACCCGTTCGTCGGCCGAGTAGATGAACTTCACCTCGGCCAGGCCGCGGCAGCCGGCCTGCATCACCATGTCGTCGAAGAAGCCGCGGGTGCCACTGTCGGTGGCTGGGCCGTAGACCAGGATGTCCAGATCCGGCAGGCGCGGGTCGATCTGCTTCCAGGTCTTGAAGGGGTTGGGCACGAAGTCGCCGCCCTGCGGCACCTCGGCGGCCAGGGCGAGATAGAGGTGGCGGGCCGTCAGGCCGAACACCGGATCGCCCCGCTCCACCGCCAGGACCAGCGGCGAATAGCCGAGACGCAGCTCGACGACGTCGACGGCGCCATTCTCGATGCAGCGCTGCAGCTCCCGCCGGTTCATCCGGCGCGAGGCGGCAACGATGTCGGGATACTCCGGCCCGACACCGGCGCAGAACCGCGCGATGCCACGGGCCGTCCCGCTCAGCGCCAGCTCCGGCCGGGCAATGCCGCGCACCGACACCAGCCGGTCGGCGATGAGCCCGGTCTGATGGGCCAGCGTGGTCGAGCCGACGATGATCATCGCCTCGCGCTTGGTGTTCGCCGGCAGGCTCCCGGTCTGGCCCGGCGCCAGCGACTGGCTAGTCCCCTGGGCAAGGCTCGGTGCCGAGCCCGCGAGCAGCGCGATCAGGCCAATGACGATGGAAATCTTCATCCGCACGGCCCCCCATACGGCTTCTGTCAGACGACTGCATCTTTATCACAGGCGGGCCGCTGCCGCCATGCGGCGGCGGGCCTCAGGGAACGTCGCGGAAGGTCATGTCGCGGCCGGCGGCGAAACGGGCGATGTCGGCGCACATGGCGATGAACTCGGCCGGGTGGTCGAAGCTGTAGGCGGCGGCATGGCTGTGGAGCAGGCGCGCCTCGCGACCGGTCAGGGTCAGCGTCAGCCCGGCATAGCGCCCGATGCCGAACACGCTTTCCACCTGCTCCAGCCCATAGTGGTCGCCCTCATAGGCATGCACCAGTATGGGCGTGCCGCCCGGCTCCTCGGCATAGACGCCGGGCGTCAGCTCTGGATCAGGGCCAGCCATTCGTCCTCGGTCAGGGTGCGCACGCCAAGTGCCGCCGCCGCGGCCGCCTTGGAGCCGGCATCGGCGCCGACCACCACGAAATCTGTGCGCCGCGACACCGATCCCGCCACCTTGGCCCCCAGCGCCTCAGCCCGGGCCTTGGCCTCCGGCCGGGTCATGCGGGCCAGCGTGCCGGTGAACACCACGGTCTTGCCGGCGATCGCCGATCCGGCCGCTGCCGGCGCGGCGACCTCGGTCACCGTCACCTCGGCCCGCAGCGCCGCGATCACCGCCTGGTTGTGCGGCTCGGCGAAGAAGGCCAGCAGGTCGAAGGCGACCGAGGGGCCGATCTGGTCGATGCTGATCAGGTCGCGGTACGCCTCGCCGTCCCGGTCCTGGGCCTCGGCCATGGCGGAAAGGAAGGCATCGAGGCTGCCATAGTGGCGGGCCAGCAGCTTTGCCGTCGCCTGGCCGACCTGGCGAATGCCCAGCGCGAAGATGAAGCGGTCGAGCGGGATGCTGCGCCGGGCCTCGATGGCGGCGAACAGGTTCTCGGCCGACCTGGCCCCCCAGCCCTCGCGCTTGCGCAGGGGGGTGAGCGCGCCCGCGTCGCCGGCCTGCAGGGCGAACAGGTCGGCCGGGGATTTCAGCAGCCCCCATTCGAAGAACTGCACGATCCGCTCCTCGCCCAGCCCCTCGATGTCGAAGGCGTCGCGGGAAACGAAGTGGCGCAGCCGCTCCACGGCCTGGGCGCGGCAGGACAGCCCGCCGGTGCAGCGCCGCACCGCCTCGCCCTCGCCGCGCACGGCGGCACTGCCGCAGACCGGGCAGTTCTGCGGGAAGGCAAAGGCCGGCGCGCGCTCGCGTCCCGGCTCCTCGACCAGGCCGACGATCTGCGGGATCACGTCGCCGGCGCGCTGCACCGTCACCAGGTCGCCCGGCCGCAGGTCCTTGCGGGCGATCTCGTCCTCATTGTGCAGGGTGGCGCGGGCGACCACGACGCCGCCCACGGTGATCGGCTCCAGCTCGGCGACCGGCGTCAGCGCGCCGGTGCGCCCGACCTGGATGGTGATCGCCCGCAGCCGGGTGACGGCCTGCTGGGCCGGAAACTTGTGGGCGATCGCCCAGCGCGGGGCGCGGCTGACCATGCCCAGCCGGTCCTGGAAGTCCAGCCGGTCCACCTTATAGACCACGCCGTCGATGTCATAGGGCAGATCGGCGCGCGCCTGGCCGATCTCGCGGTAGTAGGCCACCAGCTCGTCGGTGCCGGTGCAGCGCCGGGCCCGGTCGTTCACCGGCAGCCCCCAGCCGCGCAGCCGCTCCAGGAACCCCCATTGCGTATCGGCCACCGGCTCCGACAGTTCGCCCCAGGCATAGGCGAAGAAGCGCAGGGGCCGGCGCGCGGTGATCGCCGGGTCGAGCTGGCGCAGGGAGCCGGCGGCGGCATTGCGCGGGTTGGCGAATTCCTTCTCCCCGGCGGCGGCCTGCGCGGCGTTCATGGCGGCGAAGTCCGCCCGGGTCATGTAGACCTCGCCGCGCACCTCCAAGACCGCCGGGAAGGGGGCGGGCAGGCTCAGCGGCAGATGGCGCAGCGTGCGCATGTTGGCGGTGACGTCCTCGCCCTCGCTGCCGTCGCCCCGGGTGGCGGCCAGCACCAGCCGGCCCCGCTCGTAGCGCAGGCTGGCCGACAGCCCGTCGATCTTGGGCTCGGCCACGAAGGCCAGGGGTTCCTCGGGGCCGAGGTTGAGGAAGCGCCGCACGCGGGCGGCGAACTCCGCCGCCTCGGCCTCCTCGAAGGCGTTGTTCAGCGACAGCATCGGGCGGGCATGGGCGACCTTGCGGAAGCCCGCCGCCGGCGCGCCGCCCACGGTCTGGGTGGGGCTGTCGGGGCGGGGCGTCTGGCCGGCCGCCTCCAGCGCCTCGATCTCGCGCACGATCTCGTCATACTCGGCATCCGAGATGAAGGGTGCGGCGTCCTGATAGGCGCGGTTGGCGGCGACCGCGCGGTCGACCAGCGCGTCGTAGCGCGTTGGCGCGCGCCCGCTCATCCGCCGGCCCCGATCAGCGCGTCGGCGGCGGCCCGG
>CAZEQG010000154.1:0-7179 GCA_964514295.1 uncultured Alphaproteobacteria bacterium | reverse complement strand
GAAAGCGGCTGTAATGGGTTTCGAACTGCAGTTCCAGGGCGCTTTCCAGGCCGTGGCCGTGCTTGGCCTGGCCGAGGGCGCGGACGAGGCGGCGATCCGCGAGGCCCACCGCCGCCTGATGCTGGCCAACCACCCCGACCGCGGCGGCAGCGACTGGCTCGCCGCCCGCATCAACCAGGCGCGCGACGTATTGCTGGGCCCCGGCTAGGGCGGGGCCGGCGGCGATCCCGCCGATTGCCTCGCCTGCCGCCCTGTGGCACAACCGCGCCGCTTCCAGAATGGAGTTTCCGGTCATGGGCCAGCGTGTCCGCAAGGCGATCTTTCCGGTGGGCGGGCTCGGCACGCGCTTCCTGCCGGCCACCAAGGCGATGCCGAAGGAGATGCTGCCGGTGGTCGACCGGCCGCTGATCCAGTATGCGGTCGACGAGGCGCGGGAGGCGGGGATCGAGGAGTTCATCTTCATCACCGGCCGCGGCAAGGCCGCCATCGAGGATCATTTCGACCATTCCTACGAGCTGAACCAGACCCTGAAGGAGCGGGGCAAGACCGCCGAGCTGGCGGCGCTGGCCGAGATCCTGCCCAAGGCGGGGTCGGTTGCCTATCTGCGCCAGCAGGAGCCGATGGGTCTCGGCCATGCCGTGTGGTGCGCACGCAACCTGGCGGAGGACGAGCCGGTCGCCGTGCTGCTGGCCGATGACCTGATCCTGTCGGAGACCGGCTGCCTCAGGCAGATGGTGGAGGCGCATGCGGAGGTCGGCGGCAACATGGTGGCGGTGATGGACGTGCCGCCGGCCCAGACCTCCGCCTATGGCATCGTCGCCCCGGGCGCCACGCATGGCCGCATGGTCGAGGTGAAGGGGCTGGTGGAGAAGCCCAAGGCCGACGAGGCGCCGTCGACCCTGGCGGTGATCGGGCGCTACATCCTGCAGCCGGCGGTGTTCGGCCATCTGGCCAAGGGCCAGCGGGGTGCGGGCGGCGAGATCCAGCTTACCGATGCGCTGGCCATGATGATCGGCGCTATGCCCTTCCACGGATTCCGCTTCGAGGGCAAGCGGTTCGACTGCGGCAGCAAGACCGGCTTCCTGGAAGCCAATGTCGCCTTTGCGCTCGCCCGGCCCGACCTGAAGCGGGCCATGAAGGACATCCTCAAAGCCTATATCTGACCCAGTGCCCCTGACGCCCGCAGCGCGGAGAGTTTCGATATGAAGATCGCCATGATCGGCACCGGCTATGTCGGCCTGGTGTCGGGCGCCTGTTTTGCGGAATTCGGCAGCGACGTGGTGTGCGTCGACAAGGATGGCGGCAAGATCGACCGCCTGAAGCGCGGCGAGATCCCGATCTACGAGCCCGGGCTCGACCAGCTTGTGGCCGCCAACGCCAAGGCCGGACGGCTGTCCTTCACCACCGACCTGGCCGAGGCGGTGCCTGGCGCCGATGCGGTGTTCATCGCCGTGGGCACGCCGAGCCGCCGTGGCGACGGGCATGCCGATCTGTCTTACGTCTACCAGGCGGCGCGCGAGATCGCCTCGGCGATGACGGGCTATGGGGTGGTGGTCACCAAGTCGACGGTGCCGGTCGGCACCGGCCGCGAGGTCGCCCGCATCATCCGCGAGGCCCGCCCCGAGGCCGAGTTCGACGTGGTCTCCAACCCGGAGTTCCTGCGCGAAGGCTCGGCGATCAACGACTTCATGCGCCCCGACCGGGTGGTGATCGGCGCCGAATCCCAGCGCGCGCAGGAGGTGATGCGCGAGCTCTACCGGCCGCTCTACCTGATCGAGACGCCGATCGTGATGACCAGCCTGGAGACCTCGGAACTGATCAAATACGCCGCCAACACCTTCCTTGCGGCCAAGATCACCTTCATCAACGAGATCGCCGACCTGTGCGAAAAGGTCGGTGCCGATGTGCACGACGTGGCCCGCGGCATCGGGCTCGACGGGCGGATCGGGCGCAAGTTCCTGCACCCCGGCCCGGGCTATGGCGGCTCCTGCTTTCCCAAGGACACGCTGGCCCTGGTGAAGACCGCGCAGGACTATGGCGCGCCCCTGCGCATCATCGAGACGGTGGTGGAGTTGAACGACCGCCGCAAGAAGGCGATGGCCGGGCGCATCATCGCCGCCTGCGGGGGCGATGTGGCCGGCCGGACGATCGCCGTGCTGGGGCTGACCTTCAAGCCCAACACCGATGACATGCGCGATTCGCCCAGCCTCGACATCGTGCCCGCCCTGCAGGCCGCCGGCGCCGTGGTGCGCGCCTTCGATCCCGCCGGCATGGCCGAGGCCCGCCACCTGCTGCCCGACGTGGTCTGGTGCGACAGCGCCTATGAGACGCTGGGCGGGGCGGATTGCCTGGCGATCATCACCGAATGGAACGAGTTCCGGGCGCTCGACCTGGCCAGGGTGAAGCGGCTGATGAAGGTGCCGGTGATGGTCGACCTGCGCAACATCTACAAGCCCGAGGAGATGGCCGAAGCCGGCTTCCACTATCATTGCATCGGGCGCCGGAGCTTCCCCGCCCGCCAGGACGGACGGGCATGAGCGCGCACCGGTTCCATCCCTCCGTCCTTCGCGAATACGACATCCGCGGCATCGTCGGCCAGACCCTGACCGAGGCCGATGCCCGCGCCGTGGGCCGCGCCTTCGGCACCGTGGTGCAAGCCGGCGGCGGGCGAACGGTGGCGCTCTGCCGCGACGGGCGGCTCAGCTCGCCGATGCTGTCGGAGGCGGTGGCCGACGGGCTGCGGCTGGCCGGCTGCTGGGTGCTCGACATCGGCCGCGGGCCGACGCCGATGCTCTATTTCGCGGTGCATCACCTGGAGGCCGATGCAGGGGTGATGGTGACCGGCTCGCACAATCCGCCGGACTACAACGGCTTCAAGATGATGCTTGGGCATGGCCCCTATTTCGCCGAGGGCATCCAGGCGCTCGGGCGCATCGCGGCCGCCGGCGACTATGCCGCCGGTCCGGGCCGGATCGAGACGCTGAAGGTTATGGACGCGTATGCCGACCGCCTGGTCGAAGGCATCGCCACCGACCGCATGCTGAAGGTGGCCTGGGATACCGGCAATGGCGCCGCCGGCCCGGCGGTAAACGAGGTGTGCCTGCGCCTGCCGATGCACCACGTGATCCTGAATGTCGAGGTCGACGGCACCTTTCCCAGCCATCACCCCGATCCCACCGTGGCCGAGAACCTGGTGCAGCTCCAGGAGGAGGTGACGAGTTGGGGGGCCGATCTCGGCATCGCCTTCGATGGCGACGGCGACCGGATCGGCGTGGTCGACGGCAAGGGGCGGATGCTCTATGGCGACCAGCTCATCACCATCTTCGCGCGCGAGGTGCTGCGCAGCCATCCCGGCGCCACCATCATCGGCGACGTGAAGGCCAGCGACACGCTCTATGACGCGATCGCCGCCGCCGGCGGCGTGCCGCTGATGTGGAAGACCGGCCACTCGGTGCTGAAGCAGAAGCTGAAGGAGGTGGGCGCCCCCTTCGCCGGCGAGATGAGCGGCCACATCTTCTTCGCCGACCGCTGGTACGGCTTTGACGACGCGATCTATGCCGGCATCCGGCTGATCGAGATGCTGTCGACCGGCGAGCGCAGCCTGGCCGAGCTGCGCGACAGCCTGCCGCCGGCCGTCAACACGCCGGAGCTGCGCTTCGACTGTCCGGACGACACCAAGTTCGCCGTGGTTGCCGCCGTGAAGGGCTGGCTCGCCGGCCAGCCGGGGGTGACGGTGAACGACCTCGACGGGGTGAGGGTGCGCACGGCCGATGGCTGGTGGCTGCTGCGCGCCTCCAACACCCAGGCGGTTCTGGTCGCGCGCGCCGAGTCCCAGACCGCCGACGGCTTGGCGCGGCTGAAGGACATGCTGCGCGATGGGCTGGCGGCGGCAGGCATGACACCACCCTCGCTCGGTTAGGTCGCGTTCTCCCGCAATTTTGGTTAACGTCTCTCCAGCGCGAACGGCGCGGGCAAGGGGGAGGCGCATGAACGAAACACCGACGGATGGAACCGGCGCACTCAAGGTGATCGCGGAAGAGGCGGGCGGGCTTGGCATTCAGATCGCCGACGTGGCCGGCACGCTGACCGATATCGGCCAGCGCGTCGCCCGCCAGTCGGAGTTGGCGCAGACCCTGAAGGCCAACAGCGCCGCCCTGTCGCAAGCCAATGGCGCGGTATCGGAGGCCGCCGGCGAGGCGACCCGCGTGGCCGCGAGGTTGGCCAGCGAGGCCTCCGGCTCGCGTGCCCGCATCGATGCCTCGCTGCGCGACATCCATGGCCTGATCGACACCGTGCAGGGCATCGGCGAGGAGGTGGCGGGGCTGCAGGCGGCGATCCGCCAGGTTGGCAAGGTGGCCGCCGGCATCCAGGCGATCGCCCGGCAGACCAACCTGCTCGCCCTCAACGCCACCATCGAGGCGGCCCGCGCCGGCGAGATGGGGCGCGGCTTCGGCGTGGTGGCCGGCGAGGTGAAGGCGCTGGCCAAGCAGACCGGCAGCGCCACCACCGAGATCGAGACGACGCTTGCCGAGCTCGCCCGCCAACTCGACAGGCTGGTGCAGCGTTCCGGAGACAGCGCCAAGCGGGCGGACGCGGTGCACCAGGGCACCAGCGCGCTTGGCAGCCTGATC
This sequence comes from uncultured Alphaproteobacteria bacterium, assembly GCA_964514295.1. Lineage (GTDB taxonomy): Bacteria > Pseudomonadota > Alphaproteobacteria > CAZEQG01 > CAZEQG01 > CAZEQG01. Next base: position 2,548 of record CAZEQG010000154.1, on the reverse strand, counting down.
GACACGGTGTCCACCGCCATGGATGCCGTGGGCAGCCAGGCCGCCGCCATCGAGGCCGCCGCCAGCCAGAACGCCGCCCGCTGCCAGGTGATCCTGGAAGGGGCGGAGGCGCTCAGCGGCGATGTCGCCGCCTCCGACCGCGACCTGAAGCAGGCCAATACCCGCATCGAGGCCCTGGTGCGCGGCAGCGAGGCGCTGATCGAGGAGACCGCGCGGCTCGGCGTGCAGACCGTCGACACCCCCTTTGTCGAGCGCGTCCGCGATGTCGCCGCGGCGATCAGCCAGGCCTTCGAACAGGCGGTCGACAGGGGCGAGATCAGCCTCGCCGACCTGTTCGACCGCGATTACCGGCCGATTCCCGGCACCACTCCCCAGCAGGTGCGCACCCGCTTCACCGAGCTGACCGACCGGCTGCTGCCACCGATTCAGGAGCCCGTGCTGGAGTTCGACCCCAGGGTCGTGTTCTGCGCCGCAGTCGACGTGAACGGCTATCTGCCGACCCACAACCGGAAGTTCTCGCAGCCCCAGCGCCAGGGCGACACCGCCTGGAACACCGCCAATTGTCGCAACCGGCGCATCTTCAACGATCGGGTGGGCCTGTCGGCCGGACAGAGCACCAAGCCCTTCCTGCTCCAGACCTATCGCCGCGACATGGGCGGCGGCGTGTTTGCCCTGATGAAGGACTGTTCGGCCCCGATCATGGTCAAGGGCCGCCATTGGGGTGGGGTCAGGCTGGCCTACAAGGTGTAGCGGCTAGACCGTGCGCCACTGCTCGAAGCCGGCGGGGAGATCCGGCGGCGGCGCGATGTCGCTGACGCTGGCGGCCTCCACGAAGGCCGCCGGCGGCCCGTGCCGGCAGGCATCGGCAAAGCGTGCCACGGCTTCGGCCGGGCCGGCCGCCACCGCTTCGACCGAGCCGTCGCGGCGGTTGCGCACATAGCCGCGCAGCCCCAGCCGCCTCGCTTCCCCCACCGCCCACCAGCGATAGCCGACACCCTGCACCCGGCCGGTGATCGTCAGGTGGATGGCGCGCATCATCGGCTCAGCCGAACTCCAGGATGCGCTGGTCCACCGCCAGGCTGTCGCCGGGCTTTGCATGCAGCCGGGCGATAGTGGCGTCGGCCGGCGCACGCAGGATGTTCTCCATCTTCATCGCCTCGACGGCGCAAAGCTCCTGCCCGGCCTTCACCGGCTCGCCCTCGGCCACCGTCACCCGCACCAGCAGGCCGGGCATCGGCGACAGCAGGAACTTCGAGGTGTCGGCGGCCGCCTTCTCCGGCATCAGTGCCATGGCGCGGGCGCCGGCCGCGGTCAGCAGCACCACCTCCACGGCCGCCCCGCCTTCCGACAGGCGCCAGGCGATGCCCCTGCGCTCCACCTGCACGATGCGGCGATGGCCATCGATCTGGCCATCGAACAGCGTCAGCCCGGGCTCGAAGGGGCCACGCAGGCTGACCGTGCGGCCGTCCACCGCCACGTCATAGCCATGCGGGGCGGCGGTCAGCGACAGTGGCCTGCCGGCCTTGTCGTGCCAGGCGATCCATTCCGTGGCGGGGGTGTGGCGGCGGCCCGGAAGCTGTCCGGGGATGCTGGCGTCGCGCTCGGCCTGGCGCTGGTGCAGGGCGGCGGCCAGGGCGAGCAGCTCGGTCAGCGCGCGCGCGGGCAATGGCGCGCCCTTGAAGCCGTCGGGGAAGCGCTCGGCGATGAAGTTGGTGGACAGCTCGCCGGCGCGGAACACCGGGTCGTCCATCACCGCAGCCAGGAACGGCAGGTTGTGGCCGACCCCGCGCAGCTCGAAGGCATCGAGCGCCAGGCGCAGCCGGCGCACCGCCTCTGCCCGGTCGGTGCCATGGGCCACCAGCTTGCAGATCATCGGGTCGTAGAACATGGATATCTCGGCGCCCTCATAGACGCCGGCATCCACGCGGATGCCGTCCATGCCCTGGGGCGGGCGATAGCGCGTCAGCCGGCCGGTCGCCGGCAGAAAGCCGCGGAAGGGGTCCTCGGCGTAAAGCCGGGCCTCGACCGCCCAGCCGGTGAGCCGCAGATCCTCCTGGGCGAAAGCCAGCCGGTCGCCGGCGGCAACCCGGATCATCCATTCCACCAGGTCGATGCCGGTCACCATCTCGGTCACCGGATGCTCGACCTGCAGGCGGGTGTTCATCTCCAGGAAGTAGAAATTGCGGTTCCTGTCGACGATGAACTCGACCGTGCCGGCCGAGCGGTAGCCGACGGCGCGCGCCAGCGCCACCGCCTGCTCGCCCATGGCGCGGCGGGTCTCAGGGTCCAGGAAGGGGCTCGGCGCCTCCTCGATCACCTTCTGGTGGCGGCGCTGGATCGAGCATTCGCGCTCGCCGAGGTAGAGGCAGTTGCCGTGGCCGTCGGCCAGCACCTGAATCTCGATATGGCGCGGCACCTCGACGTATTTCTCGATGAACACGCGGTCGTCGGCAAAGCTGGCGCGGGCCTCGTTGCTCGCCGACTGGAACCCCTCGCGCACCTCGGCATCGCTGCGGGCGATGCGCATGCCCTTGCCGCCGCCGCCGGC